>NZ_MUFM01000024.1:0-49022 GCF_001996125.1 Salinivibrio sp. PR932
TAATAATTGCTGCCTTTATTTCTGTGTACTAATACTTTTATATGTACACTGAAAGAGGCAGCAGTTATGAAAGAGTTCTTTCGGTTATTGCAAGTGTGTGGCTTTAGTGTTGTTTTACTCGCCTGCGGTGGCTCGAGCGATTCATCTTCAGAGGGCAACACCTCTGGACCTAGCCCTTCACCCCCTGTGTCTTCTGCGATTGTTGGTATGGCGATCGATGGCTACCTCGAAGGCGCAACTGTGTTCCTCGATTACAACTTTAATCATACTCTCGATGCGAATGAGCCCAATGTTTTGACAGAAGCGCAGGGGCGCTTCTCTGTGGATCAAAACGCGTTGGAGGCCTGCTGGCAATATGTGCCTATCGTAGTCAATGTGCCGGTCGGCGCTTTTGATTCGGATTATGGGGAGGTGACGCGCGCCTACCAGCTCATTGCAACGCCTCAAGTGATCCGCGAGCAACGTCTTGGTGAGCAACAAGCCAGTAATTTAGTGATTTCGCCTTTCACGACGCAGATATGGAAAAAAGCGATTACGGCGTGGCAACGCGCGCAGACTGCTGAGCTCAGCTGTGAGTTAGTGCGTACAGATTCAGAGGCTCGCGCCCAATTGGTTACTTTGATTGATGAGGCGGAGTCTGATATTCGCTCTACGTATAACTTGTCGACTAACCAGCTGTATGGCGATTTTATTGAGAGCGGCGATGGCCGCACGCATACGATCGCTCAGCGATTTGCTGTCGGGCTTCAACAAGCGCATGCAGAAAAGGAACAGGTTGCACAGCTATATCCAGATTTTACAAAGGTAACACGGGTCTATTTACCCACGGTCGCGGAAGGTAGCGGTCAAATCACCGATAAATGGTTGCGTCAGGATTTTGGTGTTGCGGAAAACAATGTCATGCTTCGTGTGGCTGAGGTGTCTGGTACGTTCGATTCGGTGACTCAGCCTGTGTCTATTTTTCAGCAGGGTGAAGAGGTTGTTGGTGAGCTGCAGCGGGGTACGACAATTCAATGGACAGGCGGCTCAACGTGTACGGTGTCGGTTGAATATTGGGCAAACTGGCAAGCCACTGAGTACCGTATTATGGGGCGAGCAACGACTGACTTTGATGAGGTACAAGGGCGTTGCCAGATGCCAACCCAAGAGGCGAGTACACTAGCGACGCTAGAGGTCGATGTTATAGCTAATGCATCATCCCAGCGTACTGATGAGAGTCAGCATACCTTTTTGCCCGGAGCGAATGCGATTGTGGATGAGGTTTGGCAGCGCTTGTATGGTAGCGGTTCGCCAATTGCCGAGGATCTGTCACGACTCGATTTTATTGAGCCCGCGCTGTCGTTCCCAGATAGCTACGGTGCGGACTCTTGGACGCGATTAAGACGAGACAATATCAGTGATCGCGAACAACTTGTGCTAAAGCGTGTTGATAGTGGTTTGTGGGTTGAAACGCGATTACGTGACGATGAGGTAACGGCGTTACGTTGTGGCTCCGAATTTGATTTAGTGGCTGCGGCGTCGTTGGCTGAATGCTACCAGCGTTTTGGTGCGCCTGTCTTTGCTGAGAGCTTTGATAGCAGTTTATCCGATTTTGCACTGAGCCTGTTTGATAACGCGTTGATTGAACGTGCTGAGGCGGGAGGTGTGAATAATTCAACCGGCATTCAAGTGAACTATGAGGGGTATGAGCGCGGTAGCCGTCGAGTGCTAGACAAACAAGCCTTGCCGCCCGCTTCTCGCTATTCATTGAGCTTTAATGTTGAATTTTGTGAGGATTTCAAGTTTGTTCGTGGTGGGAAACTGCATGGGTTGGGACCATTGCGCGCCATTACGGGCGGACGAGAAATGACCGATGATGGCTGGAGTGTGCGCCTTAGCTTTGGCTCGGCGGGTACGTTATCAACGTATATTTATCATCAAGATATTCCCGGTACGTATGGTGACTCGTGGCGGGTACCGAACTTTACGTTTATCCCTGGCCAGTATTACCATTTGCAGTTGGTCGTGCAGGTTAATCAGCCTGCGTCTGTATCGAATGGTATGGTGGAAGTGTGGATTGACGGTGAGCAGCGTATGGTGATTGATAATTTACGCTTACGTGCCAGCGATAGTACGGACAGTTACATTCAGCATTTATTGTTTAGCACCTTCCACGGTGGGAGTGATGATACCTGGGCACCAAAAGATGATGCAGGGAACTTTACCACCGAGTGTGCGTACTTTGATGATTTTATGATTGCACACTAGTGGCACCATTGTGCTAAAGCGCGAACCGTTTAAGAGCCATGCTTTGTCGCATGGTTCTTTTTTTTGCTTTGTGGTGAGTGATGGAAGGGGATTGAGTGTTTACTTATGCCCTGAAGTGCCCGTAATTCTCGGCATATGTTAGAGTAGAGGCCAGCCATTCAGACCGACAGTTTTTTAAGGATATCATGTGGTCGCTGAACAATTGACAGCTATTTTTGATGCCGAGTGGTATTTACGCCAGTACCCAGATGTGGCTGAGGCGGGCGTCGACCCTTGGTGGCATTTTTCTCACCATGGCTGCAACGAGAACCGTCTGCCATGTGCGCTTCCTGCGTTTGAATGGGAGTCGATACTTTGGCGCCAGCCTTTGCAGCGTGCGCGGGCGCTGGCTCAATTAAAGGCGTTATTTGAACAATGCGATACGCACCAACAGCGTGTTAATAGAAGTTTGGCGGGGTTTGTACTGGCGCGTTTTTATGCCAGTGAGGGAGAGTATGCGGGGGTTGCGGATTATTTAAAGCCCATACTTTGTGATGCGACCGCGTGCCTATTAGTGCCAACGCAAGCGCCTTGGCTGCTGTGCTTTTCAGCGCTGTATCATCAAAAGCAGGACGCACAGTTAGCGAGGCTACTCGCCGATATGGCGTGGCCGGATGGATTGGAGCGCCAACTTGCTATCGGGATGACACAAGGCACGCTCGGGAGTTGGGAAGCCTTGCAACGAGGTTGGGAACAAGAAGGGTTATCGCGCGCACCCGCTCCCCAAGATATGTCGCACCTGTTACCCTCCGATATGCCTGGTGTGCGTCACGCTTTACCTACGTCACTCGGCTGGCGGCGATTTTTACCTTGGCGTTATCGAGTATCTGTCGTCATTCCTTGCTACAACGCGGAGCAGACTATTGCGCGTGCATTGGCGAGTTTATGTGGGCAAACATGGCCCTATCTAGAGTTGATTGTGGTTGATGATGCGTCGGACGACAACAGTGCTAGCGTGGTGAGGCGATGGCAGGCGCGTGATTCAAGAATTCGCTTGGTTGAGCAGTCCGAAAATCAAGGCGCCTATGCGGCGCGTAATCGAGGTATGCAATGTGCGACAGGCGATTGGTTAACCGTGCACGACGCCGATGATTGGTCTCATCCACAAAAGATTGAGCGTCAAATGCAAGCATTGTTATCCGATCGCCATGCTGTTGCATCTGTGTCCCATTGGATTCGCTGCGACGAGAAGTTGCAGTTCCAGCGTTGGCGGATGGAGCAAGGCTGGGTGTACCGGAATGTCTCTTCGCTGCTAATCAAGCGCGAAGTGTTCAGTGCGCTTGGGTATTGGGATAATGTGGCCGTGAATGCGGATACTGAATATTACTATCGATTACAGCATGTCTACGGCGCTGACGCGATTGTCGAGGTGATGCCGGGTATTCCGCTTTCTTTGGGGATGGTGTTGACCGATAGTTTGACTCAGCATAGTGCGACCCATTTACGAACTCAGTTTTACGGCGTGCGAAAAGACTATCACGAACGCGCTTTGGCTTGGCATCACACCATGTCGCATCAGTTACCTTTACCCGCAGAAATGACCACGCGTCCGTTTGCCGTGCCGCCACGCCTATGTCGAGGTTCGTCGGCCTTACAGAAGGATAATTTTGCCCGCTATGTCCGAGAGTGTCAGTGGGTAGATGAAGGGTGGTATCGACAACGTTATCCGGATGTTGCCGCTGCAAATATCGATGCAGTCGAGCATTACTTGGCTCATGGTTGGCAAGAGGGCCGTGATCCTTGTTCACATTTTTCAACTTCGGCGTATCAGTTTTTGTATCCTGACGCGAACACAATCAATCCACTGTGGCACCGATTAACTCACGAACCGAACACACCGCCTATCCCTCTTTCGATAAGAGGGCACTTGGAAACCCCACCGTCACAACCGGGCGCAACAGCTGATGACCAACCTGCGATGGTGTATGTGGGACATCAGGTGTCGAACTATCAATTCGGTGCTGAGCGCAGTTTTGTTCAAATACTGAAACAAATCGCGACTCGCAAAGATTGGCAACACCATGGTTATCGGATTGAAGTGGTCTTGCCTTCGGCTACCCGTGATTATGTTGAGCAAATCATGCCGTTTTGTCATCGTGTGACCTTTATTCCTACGCCTTGGTGGCATCAGGAGCGCGCGCTATTGGATGCGTCTTGCCAGGTGTGGAGAGCTTGGCTTGAGCGCGTTAACGCCAAGGTTGTGTATGTGAATACCTTGGTGATTGACTTACCGTTATGCGCTGCCAAACAGTTAGGGATACCTACGGCGGTACATGTCCGAGAATTACCCGAGCATGACCCAAGTTTGTGTGCTGCGTTAGGGACGACGGCCAATGCTTGGCTGCATCACTTTGACCCTTTGGTGGATACGTGGATCGCCAACTCTCAGGCGGTGGCTGAGTGGTTAACCGATGTGCGTAAACCGCTTGTTTGGCAAAATCCATGGTGTGTCCCAGAGGCAGGTGGCGTTGGTATTCCGAATGGAGAGCGTCTAAAAGTGGGGATGCTGAGTAGCAATATAGTTAAAAAAGGGATCTGGGATGTGTTTCGAGTGGCTGAGCAAGCGTTGTCGGAACAGCTTCCTATCGACTTTTATCTGTTTGGGCCACACACCGCTGACATTGAGGCAATGCAGGCGGATAGAGTGCCGAGTAATCTTCACTTCGCCGGTTATGTGGATAAACCAGATGACGCTTTAGCATCATTGGATGTGGTATTAAGTCTCTCTCATTTTTATGAGTCGTTTGGGCGCACGGTACTTGAGGCGCTCGGTGCAGGAAGAGTGGTGATTGCTTATGCCCAAGGTAGCATGGTGGAGTGGGCAGCAGGCTCGCCGGTGCTTTGGGCAGCGTATTTAGATCACGCGGCAGTCACCGCACACTTAGCGGTGCTTTGCAGCGATAGACAGGCGTTGCAGCAACGGGCATACCATGGTCAACAGTGGGTAAAACAGGCATTGCCCGTTAGTGAGGGCGTTGAACAATGGATGTCAATCTGCGAGCGATTGGGTCGACAGGACGATGGGATCACGCCAATCGATAGCGACACGTCCTTGATAACCGTTGATGTCATTGACCGTAAAGATAGGTAAGTAGTTGAGATAGTTATGAAGTCTAGTCAACAGTTGCATTTTGTGCGACACAAGATCGATGTATCAAGCGTATTAGCTTGGCATTTGGATGGGCCAAGACCTGGTGTGGAGAACACGGCTGATGATGGCGCAATGCTTAAGTTTCATGGTTGGCTTTTATATGAGCCCATTTACCGGGCGACGATTTGGGTTGAGGAGGAGGGACGGCGCCATAATTTTGAACTGAATATTGAGCGTCCGAATGTGGTGGAGCAAAAGCTTGGTGTCAGTGCGGATAAGCACCCACTTCGCCGCTGTGGTTTTCAGTTTGAGGTGCCGGTATTCGATAAACCTTTTATGTTTGGTTTTCGGGTCAACGGCCAACTCATTAAAGTTTTGGAGGGGCGGTGGTTAACGCCTCAGCAAATTGCGGAAATTGAGCGGCCACGCAAGACCTCAGTATGGCAACGATTCAAACCGTGATCCCGTTATGTTTTTGTTGTTGCCTCAAAATGCTCTTCTTCTAAGCGTAAAGTAAAGTCCTCACGATGACGCGTTAGATGGCGACTATAGTGAGGGTCATTTTGAATGATGGCTGGCCAGCGTTGTTTCATGAGCGTGATCTCTTGTTGCTCTCGCGCTTTCTTCGCTGGCGTGTCTTCTTTGCCCCGACTTTTGGACTCATAGTGGTAAAGCGTTGCACGTGGCGTCCAGAGGTTGTAATAACCTGCTTGTTGTACTTTGAGGCAAAAATCAACATCGTTGAACGCAACGGTGAGCTTTTCATCAAGCCCGCCGACGGATTCATAGAGCGAGCGCTTGACTAGCAGACAGGCTGCAGTGACTGCGGAATAATTCTGGCTACATGCTAAGCGTTTCTGATAGCCATGACTGTATGTAGAGTAATGTTTATGTGCATGGCCTGCGAGCCCCCATATGCCTAAGATAACCCCGGCGTGTTGAATGGTGTCATCAAAAAATAACAGTTTGGCCCCGACGCAGCCAATATCTGGTCGACTTGCTTGACGGACCATCTCAGTGAGCCAAGTGGAATGGATAACTTCGGTATCGTTATTTAGTAGACACACGAGATCGCCGTCGCTGTGTGCGACGGCGAAATTGTTGATCGCAGAGTAGTTAAACGGTTGGTTATAGTCTAATACTTGAACACTACTATGCTGACTAATTTGTTGGAACCACGCCAAGGTGTCGGGACAGTCACTTTGATTATTGACGATAGTTATTTGGTAATTCGGATAACTTGTTAGCCGTAGGATACTCTCCACACATTGCCGCGTAATCGTTAATCCATTTCGGGTTGGGATGATAATCGACACGCGTGGATGAGGAGCCGGAAGACGGTAGTGTGCGTGATAGACTTGATGCGTTTTGTCGAAAGTGACACGCGTAATAGTATGCACATCATTCTGGGTGAGTTGCTTAAGTGCGCTTTGTACCTGTTGACGTTCGGTCAACGCAATGCCTTGTTGTTCGCTACGGCGCTGGTGGAAAAGTATATGCGGTATATGAATGCAAGCGCATTTGGCCGTAGGTGTGTTTAATGCCGCGTGAAGACAGCGGACATGTTGGGGCATTGCGAGAAAAGATGAGTGCATCAACTGTCCATTAAAAAAGACGGCACGACCCATGTAGTTGTTGCTTTTCAGTAGTTCGGGGTTCCATTGTGGCTTAAAGGCGGGAGCACATCTTTCCTGCTGGACGGTAATTTCGTCATGGTCACTGTAAACCAAACTGGCTTCTGCATTATGTGCTATACACTGAGCAAAGAGTGCTAGCGCATGTTTTGGCCATTGATCACCACACTCGATGAAACTATGCCAAGCAGTGGGTGCGAGTTGCGCCTTGTTATAAGAGGTTATCTGGACCCTGTCTTCTTGAAGCGTAGCTAGGTGCGCTTCCAGCCATGCGGGGAGGCTCTGTGTAAGCAGATTGAGTTGCCAGTATTGATGGGTTTGAGCGATGAGGCTTTGAATTGTTTGTTGTACCCCTTTTTTACCATCGGATGTAATATCATCTGGAATTGGCATCCACACCACTGTAGGTATGCTTTGCTGGCAATGAACGTTAGGCAGCTTAGGTTGAAAGTGCTGCCGCCAGAATGCGTAGGGCGTCTGGAGAAGGGTTTTACCGCTGAGCATTGGATGGTATGTCTGGACGAGGCGCTGGAGGGCAAATGGCCAATCGACGCGCTTTTGTCTTGCCCGCGTAATACGATAAATATGTTGCCAGCTCTCTCCTTCTTGTTGCTCTCGTCGTGAGACGGTGCGTAGCATGCTCATCACAGCGCTGACTTGAGAGACGCGCTTTAGCTGAATGCTAACCTTGATATGTGCGCTAAGGGTTGGCCATATCAGTTCAATATGTTTTAGAGGTATTGGACTATGAAATGTTAAGCTCAGGAGCCCATTTTTTTCTTGAATCAATGTGATTGGCGCTTGTTGATCACCGAACTCAACAAATACTGAATTTATCTCTTTTGCTAATTTTGTCTCTTTGGCTAATGAAAGGGCGTGATATTTTACCTTCAACTGATACCACCCTCCTTCCGAATTAGGGTGTTCGAGTTTGAGGGTATTTTTTGTGACTTGTCTTAGGACCCAAGAATGATTTTTTATCTGTGCAGTAACAGAACCTGGATAACGTATATGTGGTTCCATGGAAATAAATTTTTCGGGTCGCTTTTTGTTTAAATATTGAGCGCAGTGAGAGAGGATCTCAGAATTTAATCGATTAGATGTAAGTGACATAGGCGCAGTATTCAAACAAAGGACGTTAGGCGGTAATATACCGTTTTTGAACGTCAGTGAAAATAACCATAGCAACGCTTGGTGGATATGCGATGAGTAATATGGATAAAAAGCCGCAACTGACGTCGTGGGTAGGCACGTCTGACGACGAGATAGCGCGACTGATTGAAGGTCCAATAGCGAAAGCACGGTATTACTGGTTATCACTTTGTATTGCTGAGCCATGGCGATATCAAGGATTTGTTGTTGAATTCATCAACCATGATGGGCGGAGGCAATACTTACCTGTTGGTGCAAGTTTACACGGTGTCGTTAAGCAATGGATCGCGCTGCCTCGAGGTGCGCGGGCAGTCCGTATCCGTGATTGTGATTTGAGCAGCCATGCTAGGGTGCGATTAGATAAAAAGTGTGTGAAGCCAGCACGATCGATTTGGTCTTTAGGGTATCAAGCGTTTTCATTGTTAGTAGCATTGCGCCGTCGCGATATCGTTGATCACACCGGTTGGGCTAAGCAAGTGCTAAATTGGTGGCGCCGCTTTGGCTTACGTGCGACTTACCAGAAATTACAGTTATGTAAAGTGCGTTCTCCAGAAGTGCCATTAGAAAATTGGTGGCACGAGCATTACACGCAAACCGCCATCGATGCTGGTGAGTTGAAGGCTCGGCTTGGCCACCATGTTAAAGATAAGGTTGTGGTATGGATTTTTGCTTCAGAGGAGATGACGCAAGCGTCTTTTATAGCGACGCTCGAATCTTGTTCAGGGCAAGATGCAGAGATATGGATTGATTCGCGTATACAGTTTGATGTGCCAACGTATGTTAGTGCGCGAGTCGCAACGATTGATATGTTGTGTGATAATCCGCGTTGGAACTGGTGTTTAATCGTGCCGGTCGGAGCCAAATTATTACCTTACGCGGTGACTTGTTTTTATCGAGCGAGTATCAATCAGAATCATATTAAAGTGATTTATTCGGATCATGTTTATGGCTCTTTGGCATCATCCGTGGGATCTATGCCTGATCGCATAAGCTTAAAGCCAGATTGGTGTCTCGAACGGCAGCGTGCAGCGCATTATTGTGGTGATGTGCTATTCGTTGAGCGTTCAGTGTTAACGCAGTTTAAAGCATTATGGTCAGCTGAAAAACCGATGAGCTGCGCCTATTCTCCTTACTCGTTATTGTTGGCGCTGGCGGAAACCCAGTTGGTCGATGCATTTCATCATGTGCGCATACCTTTGTGGTTACAAACATATACCCATCGACTCTCGGAACTGAATACGGTACTTACGCAGCATTTGTATCGGTGTGGTATCAGTGCTGAGCGTATTGTGTCGGAACACTGTGTTGCAAAACTCAATTACACCAGCACATGGCAGCCTGTGGTGTCCATCGTTATTCCGTTTCGGGATAATGTTGTCGTTACTCAGCAATGTATCGATAGTGTATTAACTTTGACGGAGTACGCTGAGTTCGAAATATTGCTGGTCGATAATCAAAGCCAAGAATCGGAGACATTCATTTGGTTACAGGAGATTGAGCGGCACCCAAAAGTGCGCGTGCTGAATTACGATGACGTGTTCAATTTTTCAGCGATTAATAATTTTGCCGTTGAGCATGCACATGGTGAAGTCGTTATTTTGCTCAATAATGATACGCAAGTTATCAGTGGAAACTGGATTGAGGCTATGGTCGGATGCCTGACTTTACCCGCTGTCGGCGTTGTCGGTGCACAGCTCTTGTTTTCGAATGGACTTATCCAGCATGCGGGCTGTGTGGTTGGGCCGCGACAGGTAGCGACGCATCGCTTGGCGTTTCAATCCCTAGGGATGGCTGAAAAACGCCACGAGGGTATTTTGGTTCAAGAAGTCAGTGCAGTCACGGCTGCATGTTTAGCGATGCGTAAATCGCTTTATCAATCTTTAGGTGGGTTGAACGAGCAATTGACGGTGGCATTTAACGACGTGGACTTATGTTTGCGTGTGCGTGAAAAAGGTTTACGTGTCATGTATACACCGTTCGCTCAATTGTACCATCATGAGTCTTTGAGTCGTGGTAAAGATAGCACTCCGGAGAAGCAGCGCCGTGCAGCCCAAGAAGTTGAGTTTATGCATCAGCGCTGGTCAATTAAAAATTATTCGGATCCTTTTTATCATCCTATGTTAGACGCAAGATTGGCGAATTTTAATCTCAACCCATTCCCTCAAGAGTCCATCGATTGGAGTCAATTATGATGTCGACTGACTCGCTACCCTCTCAGTGGATCGTGATTCAAGAGCGTGAAAACCCGTCATTTGATTTTTTTGTTAGACCTAAATTGTCGGCGATGGATGCAGATTGGCAATGTGTTTTATTAGGTGAGCAACCCAATCAATGTCTCGATTATTACAAAACTGATGATAGTGGATCTGGAGAAAAGCTAAATCTTCTATTTGTCCGGTATATGAACAAAGCGTGGCGGACGTGGATTAAAAAAAATCGTAGAAAAATTGCGTCAATTGTACTTTTTATTGATGACGATTTATTGGATTGGCAAGCGACATCAGGGTTATCGGTTCGTTATCGTTGGAAGCTTTGGAAATACGCGTTGAAACATCAGCACTTCTGGCGTGATATCGGTGCGAATTTGTGGGTGGCGAATCACTATCTAGCAGAAAAATACGCAAGTTGGCAGCCAACAGTATGTCCTCCAAGTAGTTGGCATGCTCAAACGATTACACAGACCCTTTTTTATCACGGTTCGGCAAGCCATAAGCAGGAGTTCTTATGGTTAAAACCTTTGTTTGAGCGACTATTGCGTGACTTTCCTCAATTAAGCATCGAGCTTATTGGAGATGGTGAAACCAATCTTTTGTTTCGGCACCTGCCGCGGGTACATGTACTTCACCCAATGTCTTGGCCGAATTATCGTACTTTGCTGGCAAAAAAGGGCCGCGATATTGGCTTAGCGCCTTTACTGGATAGTCGATTTAACTCAGCACGCTCGTGCACGAAGTTTTATGATATTGCACAAGCCGGTGCAGTTGGCATTTATGCCGATCATCCTGCTTATCGAGGGCAGGTTATCAACGGGGTAAATGGATTATTGGTTCCAATGGAACATGAGCGTTGGTATAACGCAGTTGCAATGTTGCTACAAGACCAAACGTATTATAAATCGCTACTTGCCGGGAGTATGGCAGATAAATGATGCATTATTCTCAGTTTTTAACTATCTCTCCTGCATTATCAAGCATTACCCATCTCTCTGAGTGTATAGGAGGCTCAGTTCGGTATTTATCGCCCATTGCGCGTAATAATTATCGACAGCAATCCTCCGACACGGCGGTTATCGCATGGGGCAATAAACCTTCCTCGTTAAAAGCGAAGCGATTTGCTGAGCGTAGGCAGTTACCCGTTATTCGCTTAGAAGATGGCTTTTTGCGGTCTTTATTGTTGGGACATCAATCTCCACCGCTCTCAATTGTGATAGATGATATCGGTATTTATTACGATGCAGCGCAGGCTTCTCGGTTGGAGCAGCTGATAATGCAGCCATTGTCTGATATGCAAATGCAAAGAGCGCGAGATCTGGTAAGGCAATGGCAGACGCTCAGAGTCTCTAAATATAACCATAGTGTTGAAAAGGCGATTCCTGTTGTTGAAAAGCCGTTTGTTTTAGTGGTTGACCAGACAATGGGTGATGCCTCTGTGCGTGATGGCCTTGCCGATGAGGGTTGTTTCCGAAAAATGTTGGAGAGCGCGCTAGCTTCTTACCCGAATCACCAGGTTGTGATAAAAACGCATCCGGATGTATTTGCGGGTAAAAAGTCCGGTTACTTAACGGGGCAAGCGGTTGCTGACTTATACAAAGAGCATGCGGATAGAGTCGTGATTTTAGCTGACGACATCCACCCCCCAAAATTGCTAGAAAAAGCGAGTGCAGTTTTTTGTGTGACGTCTCAAATGGGGTTTGAAGCGCTTTTATGGGGCAAAACAGTGCATACATTTGGTATGCCTTTTTATGCAGGGTGGGGGGTTACCATTGATGACTTTCCTGCACCAACTCGGAGGCAGTCTGTCACCATTGAGCAGTTGGTCTATGCTTCGTTAGTTGAGTATCCTCGCTATTGGCATCCAGAGTGGGAGCGATGCTGCCAAGTAGAAGACTTGATGACTTGGTTAGCCTTTCAGCGTCAGCAATCGCAACGTATTGATGGCGATATTAGCGCTATTGATATTTCCCGATGGAAGCAACCTATCCTTACTGACTTCTTAAAGGGAGCAAAGTTACATTTTGTATATCAAAACAAAATGCGTATTCCTTTTATTCATCGAACGTATAATCCGCATTCTTCGCCTCACCGTTCGTTGCGTTGGGGAAGCACCAAAGTAGCTGATTTGTGCGTTGAAGACGGATTTATTCGTTCGGTTGGTTTGGGGGCGGATTTGACTCGCCCCATCTCTTGGGTCGTAGACGATCTCGGCATATATTACGATGCGACACGCGTGTCACGTTTAGAGCGTATTCTAGTTGACGGTCACTTTTTACAAAGTGATTTACAGCGGGCTGAGACACTCATTAATCGTTTAGTTGAACTTAAGGTCAGTAAATACAATGTTGGCAATAGTCATTGGCAACCCCCCATGGATAAAAGGGTGATACTGGTGCCTGGGCAAGTCGAGTCTGATGCATCTATTCGTTTTGGCTCACCGGTATTAAAGAGCAACCTTTCTCTACTTCAAGCGGTCCGCAAAGCAAATCCACACGCCTATATTGTCTATAAACCTCATCCAGACGTACAGGCGGGTTTACGCCAACAAGGTCAAGATGAGCAAACTGCCGAGCAATTTGCCGATGAGATCATCGGTAACGTTGATATGGCTTATTTACTCGAGCAGGTTGATGAAGTGCATACTTTGACGTCTTTGACGGGATTTGAGGCGTTGCTGCGAAACGTCCCGGTTACCTGCTACGGTCAGCCATTTTATTCAGGGTGGGGGTTAACTGAAGATATGTACTCTCATGAGCGTCGAGGAGTCCGGCGAACACTGCCTGAATTAGTGGCAGCAACATTAATCTACTATCCTTTTTATGTAAGCCCTAAAACAGGCTATTATCTCACGCCAGAGCAGACTATTGACTTTATGTATGAGCAGCGCCAAAAAGCCGCTCAGAATAGTGGTTTCTCTCAATGGCTATTCAGACAATGGCTAAAACTACGTAGGCATTAGTTTGAGAATACAAGAAGATCAGCGGGGTGCTCGCATTGGTACTTTTGCTTTTTCTGTTTTCTAGGACCCAGGACCCTAAACACTCGGGGGACAGTCACTTATATGATTGCCCTAGCAGCGTATGGCTATCAGGGACAGGCACTTTTTGCTGGCGTGTTGCACTTAGCGGTTGAATCCGCGACTAAGTAACATACTGCTGAGTCAGTTTCGGCATTTGTTGGAGGTAAACCATGACGAGTAAGGAGACAGAAAGTACAGTTGCCGATCGTGATCAACGGCGATTTACAGTGTCTTCCAATCGAAGCACGCGTAGCCACAGAGTTCGTTATGTGGAAGCGGGCGGTGCCTCGGTGGATAATGAAGAGTGCCCGTTTTGCCAAACGCTTCCGAATTGGGATGAGCAGCAGGAGAAGACTTAAGTACTCCGCTTTAAGGGCGCTTTAAGGGCGCTTTAAAGGGACAGGCACTTTAAGCTAACGGAACTAACGGGACAGACACCTTTATAATTACCCTAGGAACACTCGGGGGACAGTCACTTATATGATTGCCCTAGCGGCGCAGGAGTGAAGCCGTTATGATGCCTGTCCTCAATGGGCAACCAGTAAATTTCCTCGTTATGTTTTCAATTGTCGACCAAAACCAACACTTTGTGGTGATCAATAAGCACCACGGCGTTAGCGTGCAAAAAGAAGCCGATCATGCGGCACTTTTACCGGCCGTGGCGGCGCATATTGGGGTTGAGAAAGTCTACCTTGTGCATCGGTTAGACAAGATGACATCGGGCTTGCTGCTGCTGGCAACTTCTTCTCATGCGGCGTCTGTCCTCTCTGGGCTGTTTGCTTCACGCGAGATAGAAAAGTTCTATTTGGCATTGAGTGCGAAAAAGCCGCGTAAGAAGCAGGGATTGATCGTTGGTGATATGACTAAGGGACGGCGAGGTAGCTGGAAATTACTGACCAGCAAAGATAACCCTGCGAGAACGCGTTTTACCTCTATTGCTGGTGGTGAGGGGCGGCGACTTTTTCTCTGTCGGCCCTACACAGGCAAAACCCATCAAATTCGCGTGGCGATGAAAAGCATTGGCTCTCCGCTTATCGGTGATGATTACTATGGCGGCGAGCCTGCTGATCGTGGCTACTTACACGCTTATGGGCTGCAATTTACATGTCGTTTTACCGACGATCAGCCTGAAAAACACTATAGCTATGTGCTGCCCCCGACCCAAGGCGAATTGTGGCCAACCTTACCGGTGGAGTGGGAGCAGCCTTGGCAATTAATTAGCTAGCACACCCGGGGGCATCGATAGCGTTTTTGAGGATTTGTCGACCACGGGTATCGCGAACCAAAATGGTATAGCTGATACCACTATCTAACATACTGCGGATATCGTTATCCTCGCAATATCGACGTTTTAAGCCGGAAAAGAGCTGCCCCGGTGCTTTTTTGGCATTCTTCTCTAGAAGCGTCAGCTCGATGATGGCATCTTGTGCACGAGCGCGAACCAGTGAGTAGCCTTCAATATCCATCGGCAGTAACTGTGCAATCATGTCGGCACGTTGGATTGCGGCTTCTGCGGCTTGGTCATGCTGGGTGCTACTACAGGCACTCAGTATTAGCCCTATAGCAGCCATCATTAATACTTTTACTAATCGCATTAGGCAGGGTCCTGAGGAAGCACTTTTTTGAAAGGTTTAACGGTTACGTCTGCATAGACGCCAGCGGCTAAATAAGGGTCTTTGTCGGCCCAGGCTTGGGCGGCTGATAATGACTCAAACCAAGCAATAACGGTTGACCCCGTAAACCCAGCTTCGCCCGGCTCTTCGCTATCAACGGCAGGGTTTGGTCCTGCAATCATCAAGCGGTTTTCTTTTTCCAGTTGGTGTAAGCGCTCAAGGTGTGCGTCACGCACTTGCTTGCGTAGCGGTAGGCTGTTCTCTACGTCTTGCGAATATATGAGATACCACATCGTCATTGTCCTTGATAGATGTTTATAGCCATTAGGATACAGAGTCCAGATTTCTGAGTACAGTGTATTAGTGAGTATTGGGGGGGGGACAGGCACTTAAGCATCTAAAGTGTCTGTCCCCCCAACAAGCTAGAATCAAACCTGAATATCCCTTTACCTTCCTGTTACTGGAAGGCTTATTCTTCTGGAAAAACGGTCAGGAGATAATATGGGATGCTGTAATCAATCCCCGGAAGGTGGAGCCAAAGGGCTAAAGCCGCTCTTAAAAGCGGTAGGTATTTTGTTCGTGTTTATAATGGTGCTGGCTTATTGGGCTGGATAAAGCCTCAGCCGATCTGGGTGAATGCCTGTGTTATTGAGATATATTCAATGGTTGGGCCTAGTCACTTGGGATCATTAGACCGGTCATGCGTTTTAGACCGAGTGTCGGTAATACCGCCTGAATACTCGATAGTGAACCTACGATATTCCCGCCCTCTAAGTGAGAGCATGTACTTAACCAGGTTTCACGTGAGATGTTCAGCTGTGTGAGTAGCTGTGGTCTTGGGAGTGAATTGGCGTTCTGGTCCTGAGCGCACGTCCATTCTACCAGAGCCAAATAGTCCATAAGGCGAAAAGGGATACCGTCGGGCATCGACTTTCTCGGGTTCCCGGCGAAGGGGAATAAGCCGGCAGGGGTCGCTTTATTTTGCTCGAGTGATTTAACGCGCTTTTTAATCGATGTGTAATTGGCATGCTTGGGCTGCTTGGTGATACCTGCTCGCACTGGGTTCAAATCGACATAGGCCATCGCCGCAGCGAGTGCTTTTTCATCTAATATGGCTTGGCTTTTAAAGCGTCCCTCCCAAAAATGCCCTGAACATTGATCCTCTCGGTTCGCTAGCGTCGAAATATATTGATTGAGCAGCTTCATAAACCAGCTGACAGACATCAAACGTTCGCGCCAGTTCTCAATGATGCGAAAACACGCTTTTCGCTCTGAGTGAGAGAGCGATTCACCCTGATAAAAACGTTGGATAAGCGCAGGCGCTTGATGAAAGGCCAGCCAGCGCTCAACAACTTCGATATTGGTTAGAGACTGAGCCGCTTTGGCGTTGATATGCAAAACAACGTGATAGTGATTGCTCATAATGGCATAAGCACAGATATCGATACAAAATGCTTTGGCGAGTGTAAGTAAACGTGTTTCTACCCATGTGCGACGATGCTCATAGCTTTTTTGTGACTGCGCATCATAGCCGCACAAAAACGAGCGGCGCACACAACGTGAGACACAATGGTAATAGGGGGTGGCGGCTAAATTTATTTGCGATGCGCGAGCTTTGGTCATCGTCGGTCCCTCTTAGCATCTAGGTATGAGTAAAATATACTGTATAAATAAACAGTCTTCATTTTTATGAATTGGATTTTCGTGACAGTGCAAGAAATGGTGTAACTACGAGAGTTGTTACTTGCTTAACATGTCAGTGCTTAACATGTCTGTCCCAAGAAGTACTCGAGAACGCTGAGTAGCGATGGAGTAGGACGTCGTAACATGCCCGTCATAGGGACACTCACTACAGAGTGCCTGTCTTGATAGAGGAAAAGGTTAGAACGTTGGAGAAAAACGACGAGGACAGTCATCAAGAGGTGACTGTCCTCGCAGGAAATAAAAAGTGCCTGTCCCTATAAGAAGAAGTTAGGCAGGGGTGCCGCTGTGAAAGCGGAATTGGCTGTCGGGTGCTTGGATGAGTTCGGCTTCGCGTTCGCCGATGGCTTGAATGCGGCCGCGAATGTCTTCGCCGGCGATAGTTTCTGCAAGCGTGAGGTAATCTTGATAATGGCGTGCTTCGGAGCGCAGTAGCGAGATATAGAACTTTTGCAGTTCATCATCAAGGTGTGGGGCGACTTTGGCAAAGCGCTCGCAGGAGCGTGCTTCAATGTAGGCGCCAATAATCAGTTTATCGACCAAGGTTGCCGGCTCATGAGTGCGTGCCGCGCGCATTAATCCTTTGGCGTAGCGGCCTGCTTCTAACGGTTGATAAGGAATGCCGCGTGCGTCCATGATTTCAATCACTTGCTCAAAATGATGAAACTCTTCTTTGATTAAGCGGACCATTTTATCAATCAAGGCTTGGCCGTGGGCAAACCCCGCTTTGGGGGTTAAAGGCGCGCTGAGACCGTTTTTGCGCGCGTGGAAGATCCCATCGCGAACGCCGCGATAAACAAAGTCCTCATAGGGTTTGGCCCATGCCAGCAGTTGCTCGCCACTCGCTGCGTCAACCGCATATTTACGGATCAACCACATCGCGGTTTGGCTGGCTTTTAATTCGCAGTTTGCGTGATCGCGTAAAAGAATCGATTGGTTGTCAGGCTGGATGGCCGCGTCAATCCAACTGTCAGGGGTTTGACAGTGCAGAAAACCATGAATAGGGGTGAGTAGGGTATTAATTTCTTGGCGTAGCATGCCGGAAACACTCTCAGACTGACAACAATGGCTGAGCATTATAAACAGATGGGATGCGAGCGCAAAGAGCTGGCAGCGCAGGGCGCGCTGCCAGGTGGGCGAATTCGGCCTACTTGTTCGATGCCCAAGGGGAACGGTATTGAATACCGAACTTGTCTAAACGCGGTAATTGCGCTTTGAGTCTGGCCAGATAATCGAGCCAGTCACGGCGCTCACTGTGGCTCCAAGCCGCTTCCGCAATGGCGGTAAGCCTTGGAAATACCATGTAATCGAGCCTGTCCTGATTGGTGATCAGTTCACTCCAGAGTGCACATTGCACGCCTAGTATGTGCTCACGGGCGGGGTCGTCACTGGCGAGGCTTGCCAGCGGCTCATATTGGTAGGCTTTTTCTAATGGCGTGACGCCCGCCCAGTCGAGCCCAGGTTCGGTAGCAGCATAATCTTGCACCATATCGAGATAGGTCGCTTGACCGGGGGTTAAAATCACATCAAAACCATGCTGCGCACAGTGCAATGCGGCCTCTTCGCTTTGCCATGAATAGATCACGGTGTTTTTGCTGACTTTATCGCCGTGCTGCACTTCTTCCCAGCCAACCATACGTTTGCCCAAGGCGCGAAGCTTTTGCTCAGCATAGGTCAGTATCTGTCCCTGTAGCGAAGCGGTCGTTTCTCCGTTCATGCGTCTGTCCCGATAAATTGGGCTATCGGTCCATACCCCGTCAGGGACTTCATCGGCACCAATATGAACCCATGAGGCAGGGAAAAGCTCGGCGACTTCACTTAGTACTGTATCTAAAAATCGATACGTGCCATCAAGGGCTGGCGATAATACGTTATCGGTGTAGTGTTGTACGCTGCGGTAAGTAGAGCGGTCGTCGGCATCGTGTAGCCAATCAGGCAGCGCTTTGATGGCTGCGCGACAGTGGCCGGGAATATCAATTTCTGGAATGACGGTAATACCGCGGGCCGCGGCGTATTCAATCACGTCACGCACCTCTTCTTGGCGATAATAACCTTCGTGACGCTCTGCAATATGACTGAATTGCGGAGCAAGGCGGGTATTGGGGCCGCGTTGACTCCCATAGCGCGTCAATTCAGGCAGAGCTTTAATCTCCAGTCGCCAGCCTTCATCGTCGGTTAAATGCCAGTGAAAGGTATTGAACTTAAAATAGGCTAACTGGTTAATCAGTCGCTTTACCGTGTCCACCGAATGAAAATGGCGCGCGCAATCGAGCATCATCCCTCGGTAAGCA
Source organism: Salinivibrio sp. PR932 (assembly GCF_001996125.1). Taxonomy (NCBI): domain Bacteria; kingdom Pseudomonadati; phylum Pseudomonadota; class Gammaproteobacteria; order Vibrionales; family Vibrionaceae; genus Salinivibrio; species Salinivibrio sp. PR932. The sequence continues at coordinate 19,001 of NZ_MUFM01000024.1, forward strand.
AAGCGTGGTGCATCGCTGATTTTGATTGCCGGTATTCGAAGCTGTGTGTCATGCTCTTGGCAAAGTTGTAACAGCGATGCGCAGCCGTGAATAAACCCTCGCTCAGCGCAGGCTTGGATGACCACGCCTTGGTCGGTGACGGTAAGCTGATAGGCCTCATCACGGTGGGCGATATCTCGAAGTGCGGAGTCGGGTAACGGCCGTAAGATAATGGCATGATCGCCAGTTACCGCATCTTGGTAGCGTGGGTCGAGTGCAATATCGGCTTGCGGGTACATACGAACCCATTCGCTACTTAACCACTGCGCGGCGGGCAGGGCCTGTGGATCCACTGCGATTAATGGTGTTGTGGGTGAAAGCGTAAAGTACCCTGGCTGGTGGCGCACTGATTTGGGCACCGGAATAATGGCGTGCTCGGCGGGATGAACATCTGGAATCGTTGATCGTGTGGTGTGGGTGTGCGCCAAGTTAATGGGGGTGAGCATCACTGAATATTGCTCGCCATTGGCATAGATCAGCGCATCTTTAAAGCCGGCACAAAGGAACCGCAATGGCGGCGTGTGGGCATCAAACTCGATGTATAAGCTTTGATTGGCATCGAGTGTTTGATGCGCCGGTGTAATGACGCAATAACTACCGATTTGCTCAATACTGCCTTGTGACAGGGTATTGGGGTTGATGAAGCGATCAAATAATACCGCAATGGACAGCGTTTCTAACGGGCGGTCGGTAAGATTATGCAAGGTTAACCCCATTCGGCTGCGCGGTGGGGTGTCATTGGGATACTCGTTGATCACACTAAGATCGAGGCGGTAAGTCATCAAGCGTTCTCCTTGTTCGAGTGGCCGGTGCCAACCAGTGTTTGCGCACTGATGGCGAGCATAAACCAGCTTGCATGTGGCAACCACTGCTCGCCCCATCGCCAGTTTTGCGCCATATCATCGCAATATGGCGCGGGGTTGAAGGCAATCTGTGTTTCATCCTCCATCCCTGCGGTAATGCCATTGCAGATCCCCCCTTTGGCATTAAAAAAGCCCAAGTGCGGTAGGTAATCTGGGTTGTTGTGACCATGTCCATCGAGCATGCAGATATCAAATGGGTTTAAACCGAGGATCCAATTAAGCGCCCGTTGGCTAAAGGTGTGGAGGGCCGCATTTAGCGCATCGTCTTGAATATGGCGCGTAGCATGACACGCAAAGGTTGCCAGTGATCCCAAGCGTGCATTCTCGCCTTGCCACCAATAGCCGGTTTCATTGTGGTGAGGAATAAAGTGACGTACCTGTTTGACGCCATCGACGGGTTTGACGTACTGACGCGGATACGCGAATGGATTATCGGCCGTTTGTGTTAGGTTGAGCTCAAACTGGCAGGCGCGTTCCAGTGCTGTTTGCGCGATAGCTTGATGGCTGGGGTCGGTTTCCACATCGAGATAGCGAGTTAATGCCAAGCCGGGTAGACCGGCATCGGCGGCATGGTAAAACGGGCGGCTCCCATCAGCATTTGCTGACCAATAATACTGACAGGTTTCATCACTGCACTGCCGTGCTATCAGCTTTTGCATCCAGCCTCGAGCCTCGCTCAAGAAGGGACAGTCACCGTTCGCACTAATGTGTCTGTCCCCAGAACCTAAAGGTGCCTGTCCCGCTAAATAAGCGTGACTGTCCCCGGTAGGTTGCTCTTCGGTAGACTGCCGAATGGCGTGATGCAACTCACATGCGGCGAGAAGGGCGCAGGTTTCGTCAATAATGTTGGGCTCACCGTCATCAAGGTAATGATGGTTATGTTCAACCAAATGCCAGTAGCCGCGAATGGCGGCGTCTAAATAGCGTGCTTGTTGGTCAAGCTCCGCGCAAAGCGGGGATCGGCTTGCGGCGGCAAGGGCAGCAATCGCCATGCCGCCGCCTTGACGAAAACCGGCTTGATAAGCCTCACTCATCACTCCATCTTGCGTCGCGTAAGCGCAAAGGGTGCGGCGCTCTGGGTCTTTCGACCATTGATCAAACACCGTCATATAAAAAAAGCCACTGGGGTGTTGCATACGGAGAAGAAAATCAGCGCCGTGTTTTGCTTCATCGGCTAAGCGTGTGCGCATAAACGCGGGCAGCGTTTCCGAGCTAAATTGGCTGGTAAGATCGGCCAGTACCCAAGCCAATAGCGGGATTTGTTGCGGATTAAAGTAATTGGCGTAGGAAAGGTGGCTCAGGTATTTGCTCACATCGCCAGAGGCATCGTACCAACCGCCGGATACATCCACGCGTTCATCAGAGCCGAATACCTTGGCGTGCTGATCCGCGTGTTCATAGATGCCACTACACCGCTGTGATTTAAAATAATGCAGCAGATCGGAAAACGTGGTGTGAAACAGACAATCGTCAAGGATCTCAAACGGATGCGAATATACCGGAGTGTCTGTTAACAGCACTAGTTGATAGCGTCCGCGATGTGCAAAGGCAGAAAAATCGAGGGTATAAGCCGTGCCCATCTGCCAGTTGCTTAACTGTGTGCCTTGGTGTAACTCAAACTGCGCCACCACGTTATCGAGTGGTGCTGTGTCTGTCCCGAGAATAACAGTGTCTGTCCCCGTAAAATTTTGCGCGCCTTCTGCGGCTTCATTAAAGTGCCTGTCCCCAGAGGAGGAGGCAACTTTGTCCGCCGATCTAAATGTGCCTGTCCCCCTAAGAGGAGGCAGGGAAATCAGTGCCACGGGTGTGCCGGAGAGGGCCTCGCTGTCACTGACGATCACCGCGTATTTGTCACCGTGTAACGAGTAGCCAATGTGATTGGTCAGCACTTGCATGATGGTATCCTTATTGGTCGCTATTGCTCGTACAAATAGCAGCGCACATAGTGGTTATCGGCGAGCTTGGTGACGCCGGGTAACTGCTCAGTGCATTTGGCTGTCGCATGTGGGCAGCGGCCAGCAAAAGGGCAGCCGACAGAGTCCGGCGTCCACAGGGGGATCTCACCCTTGTTGCCCTTTAGTTTTTCGTGAATAGATTTGCTGGGGTCGGGCACGGCTGAGACCAACAGCTGGGTGTAAGGATGCTGAGGGCGATGAATAATCTCTTCGGTGTCTCCCCATTCGACCATATGGCCGACGTACATCACTGCCAAGTCTTCAGCAATGTAACGCGCGGTGGCGATATCATGGGTGATGTAGAGCAGCGACATTTGCTTTTCCACTTTCATCTCTTCCATCAGGTTAAGTACACCGGCACGAATCGACACATCCAGCATCGAAGTTGGTTCATCGGCGAGTACCACTTCCGCGCCGACGGCGATGTTCCGCGCCAAGTTAATCCTCTGACGCTGGCCGCCCGACAGTTGGTGGGGAAATTTCTCCGCCGTTTCTTTGGCCGGAGTGAGGCCCACTTGCTCGAGCAGCTCGAACACTCGCTCTTTCAGTTGTGCTTTGTCGCGCTTGTCGACTTTTTTGTGGATCAATAATGGGCGCGCAATATGGTGAAACACATTATGCGTGGGGTTGAGCGAGCCAAAAGGGTCTTGCCAGACCATTTGCAGGCCTTCGCGATAGCGCATCAGCTCATCACGTTTTTTAATGGTGGTGATATCGCGGCCGCGATATTCAATGCAGCCATCGGTCGGGGCATACATTTTGGCAATCATTTTCGCGGTGGTTGATTTGCCCGAGCCCGATTCCCCCACCACGGCAAGTCCACGGCCTTTGTACATTTTGAACGAGACATCATTGATCGCTCGCATCATGGGTTGTTTGAGGGCATGGCTGTTAATCGGGAAATCTTTCACCACGTTTTTCCCTTCAACCAGCAGTTCTCCAAAACCTGTACTCATTACTGACTTCCTCACATTGGCACGATATTAGACTTTTTGTTGGGCGATCGGCTCGCCGTCGTATAGGTGGCAGTTGGAATAACGGCCAGGTTCGATTTGGCGCAACACAGTTTGTGTGGTTCGGCATTGTTCATGCACCTGAGCACAGCGCGCTTGAAAGCGGCAGCCGGTCGGGATTTCGAGCAAGTTGAGCGGATTGCCTGGGATCCCCGTGAGCTGGCGCTTAGGTCCGGTGAGTGAGGGGAATGAGCTGCCCAGTCCTTCGGTGTAAGGGTGGTAGGGGTTGTTGAGCACCTGTTTGGACGGTGCGACTTCAATCAGCTCACCGGAGTACATGATCCCAATCCGGTCGGAGAACTCCACCATGAGCGATAAGTCATGGGTGATAAACAGAATCGAAAAGCCAAACTCTTCTTTTAACGCGTAGATTTTTTGCAAGATCTCGCGCTGCACTACCACATCTAATGCCGTGGTGGGCTCATCCATGATGATCATTTTCGGGTTGAGGGCCAGTGCAATGGCAATTACCAAGCGCTGACGCATCCCGCCCGAAAATTGGTGCGGATAATCGGTCAGGCGGCTAGGGTGAATATCAACAATTTCCAGCAAGCCTTGAGCCCGTTTGACCGCTTGTTTGCGGGTCAGGTTGGTGTGGCGCATCAACACATCGCAAAACTGCTCTTCGAGTGTCAGCACTGGATTAAGGGCATTCATGGCGCTTTGAAACACCATCGACATCTCCCGCCAGCGAAAGTCGCGCATCCGAGCGTCGCTGTAATCGAGGATATTCTCACCGTTAAAGATGACTTCTCCGCCGGTGATAAAGGCGGGTGGCTTATGCAGACGCATCAGCGAAAAGGCAACGGTGGATTTACCGCACCCCGATTCGCCAGCCAGACCGAAGACTTCACCGGGGGCAATGTCAAAACTGACGTGATCGCAGGCTCGGACATCACCGGCATCGGTAATGTAGTCCACGCACAGGTCACGGATTGAGATAAGTGGGGTGCGACTCATGATTTATCTCCACTGATCAGCATGTGTTCGGCAACGGGATTCTCGTCGCGGGCTTTCTTTTCTTGTTGGCTGAGTTTTTTCCAGCGCCTCATCCCTTTTTGCGCACGTAATTGCGGGTTGGCAATTTCATCCACTGCGAAGTTGAGTAACGCAAGCCCCGTAACCAGTAAAGTCAGCGCAATACAAGGCGCGAGCAGCTCCCACCACGCGCCAATTAGCATGGATGAAGAGGTTTGCACGTTGTAGAGCATGATCCCCCAGCTGATGGTGTTGGGATCGCCAAGGCCTAGAAAGGAGATAATCGACTCCATGGCAATGGCATACATCACCGAACCAATAAAGCTAGCGCCAACAATAGGCACGAGATTAGGTAAGATCTCGACAAAGGTGATACGAAAGCGCGACTCACCCAGCACTTCGGCGGCTTTCACGAACTCTTTTTCGCGCAGGGCAAGGGTTTGTGAGCGAACCACCCGTGCGCCCCACGCCCACGAGGTGCAGCCAATAATGATGGCGATCGTCAGCGGTCCGGCTTCGCCGATAAATGCGGCGAGCACGAACAAGAGTGGGTATTGCGGGATCACCAACATAATGTTCATCGCGGCGGTGAGTACATCGTCAACCCAACCGCCTAAATAGCCGGCGGTAATACCAATTAAGGTGGCGAGCACACACACGGTGATACCGGCCCCAAAACCCACCGCTAACGAAACACGGGCGCCATGTACTAACTGCGACCAGACATCACGACCCATACGGGTGGTACCAAGGACATGGTCGGCCTTTTTCGACATCAGTAGGGTGCGACGATCATCCGCTAAGTGTGTGGCGATCCAGCCGTCTGGATTGGCTTGCGCCGCTTTGACGATAAAGCTGGGGTATTCATGCGGATTACCGGTGCGTTTATTAGGTGCGTGCTGGGTTAATAAAGGCGCGAAGACCGCCATTAATATAAATAGGCCAACAATGATGGAGCCTGCGCGGGCAATTTTATTGCGTACGATAAGGGTGAGGAGATCTTTCATGTTATTTGCCTCCTTTGCGCAGGCGTGGGTCAAGGACCACGTACAGCATGTCAGCAATTAAGTTAAACGAGAGCATAAACAAGGTCATAATCAGTAGCTGGCCTTGCAGGACTTGGTAGTCACGCGCGTTGATCGCATTCAAAAGCACTGAGCCAAGACCGGGGTAGTTAAAAATGATCTCCACAATCAGTTGGCCCCCGATGGCAATACCCAGCGACATCGATAGCGCGGTGACACTGGGCAAGAGCGCGTTCCGCGCCGCATAGTTAAACACCACGCGGTTTTCGCTTAACCCTTTGCCGCGGGCCATGGTGATGTAGTCTTCCGCAAGCAGGTTAATCATGTTGTTACGCATGTTGACCAAAAAGCCGCCGACTTGAATGATGGAGGCACAAAAAAGCGGAAGTACGGCGTGATAGGCCACATCTTTAATAAAGGCCCAGCTGGTCCAGTCAGGGGTGACGCCTGGCGTGTAGGCGTATCCGGTAGGAAACCATTTCAGGCCAATGGCGAAAATAAACAGCGCCAACATCGCGATAACCACTTGAGGTACTGCTTGGATGATTAGCATTCCTGGAGTGATCACTGCATCGTATTTTCCGCCGCGCTTCCAAGCGGCAAAAATCCCCAAAATCGAGCCCAGCGAGAAGGACAGCAGCACTGCACTGCCGGCAAGAAACAGCGACCAGCCAAAGGCTTTGCCGAGGAGCTCGTTTACCGACAACGGATAAAACTGGATGGAGGTGCCTAAATCCCAGCTCAACACGTTTTTCATGTAGGTGAAATACTGCATATAGAGGGGGCCATCAACAAAGCCCAGCAGTTGTTTCATTGCCTCAATCCGCTCTGGAGTGACTTGCACCGAGGCGTTGGCAAACATCATGGTGACAGGATCACCGGGCATGGCACGAGGAATAATAAAATTGAGTGTTGCTGCCACTAAAAGGGCAATCATGTAAAAAGTTAGCCGTCGGAAAAAATAACCCATAACCCACACCTTACACAGCGAAGTGGTGATGTTCGTGGCGTGAACACCGTGGAAAAGCGGGCGCGCAAGGCGCCCGATAGTGGTTACTGAACGGGCTTAAGGTCCAGCACATGAAGAAGACGCTCAGGAATACCGGCCCAGATAGAGGGACGACCTTTCGGGTTGTCTTCGTTCCACCAACCGGTGAAGCGGGTTGTGTTGTATTGATACATTTGAGCGCCAGAAAGCACCGGAATGGTGACCTGATCCTTGGCGATAATCGCTTGGATTTGGTGGGCAATTTCCAGTTGCTCAGCTTTATCCGCGGTTTTGTAGAAGCTGTCTAACAGCTTGTCGAGCTCGGCATTTTGGTAATAATGCATCGCGAACCGCGGCATGCCGTCCCCTTTCTGTAAATTGGAGTTATATGCGCTATTCCAATAGGTGTAAGGGTCCGCACCGTGGAAGTAGTTGGTGTAGGCGACGTCGTAGTCGGCTTCGAGCATCGCTTGGTTATACACCGAGAAATCAGGTGTACGCGCTTTGGCTTTGATGCCGGCCTCGGCAAGTTGCTCAACCGCAAGCTGAACGGTGTTGTTGAAGTCGGTCCAGCCATTGGGAGATTGGATCTCGAGCTCAAACGACTTACCTGATGGCGTTTCCACAAAGCCATCGCCGTCTTGATCTTTAAAGCCGGCTTTAGCGAGCAGTGCTTTGGCGCCGTCTAGATCGTACGTATTGTATTGGCGATATTTTTCATGCACCGCTTCGTCGGACCAAGACTCAAAGGCATAACCTAAGCCAGACGCGAAGTCGTTTACCGTACCACCGCCATAAAACGCGATATCAATGATGGTTTGACGGTCAAGCGCCATCGAAAATGCGCGACGGAAGTCGACATTGGTCAGCGCTTCACGCTTGGCCGGATCAGGGTCATTAAAATTGACCATAAAGGCTTGGGTGCCAGCGGCAGGGTACCAATAGTGATGATTAGGATTGGCCGCGGCATAAGTGCGGTCAATGTCAGGAATGAACGAGGAGGTCCAGTCCATTTCGCCACTGATTACTTTACTTAAGAACTGGTCGTTATTGGCGATTTGCGGCACGCGCAGACAGTCGACATCAAGGTTGTCGTTATCCCAATAATAGGGGTTACGACATTGAATATAGAGCTGTGATGTGAAGGTATCGATAGTGGTGAAGGGGCCAGAGCCTACCGGGTTTTCATTGGTGTAAGATGCTGGGTCTTCGATGTTTTTCCAAACGTGCTCGGGCACCACTGGCACTTTGACGATCTCGTACGGTACGTTGGAATTGGCCTCCGTGAGTTCAAAGCGGACCGTATAGTCGTCGACTTTTTTCACATCCTCAATCCATTTATTAATCCCAGATTGGTCGAGCTCCGGATGGTTTTTTACTAAATCAAATGAATACACCACATCATCGGCGGTATAGGCTTCGCCGTCTGACCATTTCACCCCTTTGCGTAGGGTAAAGGTGACACTTTTCAGGTCATCTGCCATTTCATAGCCACTCGCGATACGAAAGACAGGCTGGTTGCCTTTCATTTCGTTAAACACCACTAAGGGCTCATAGACGAAGTCAGTGGTGGTGTGCAAATAGGTGGCGCCAAGGAAAGGGTTAAAGTTACGGACAAAGGTATTGAATTCTTTCGGGTGGATAGTGAGCTCACTGCGCTCGGCGGCACTGACGCCAGCACTTACGCTCAGCGCTCCGATAATTGCGGAGGCAAGTAGGGTCTTGCTGGCAACTCTAATGTTACTCGAAAACATAGCCATTCCTTACTGTTGCTTTCAGTTCACGTGATGGATAGTGAGCTCGTTGCTTACAACCTTCGCGAGCTCAAGCTTGCCGATTCACCGGCATCTAGTTGTCTGTTGTCTGGTCATCGTATGCATCAGCAATCGATAACACAGCGGCCGGTGAACCTCTTCAAATAAGCATGCCGATAGAACGCCGCGCAACGTCATTAATCGTTAAAATCGTAAAAAAACGCTTTCATGACGTTAAAACCGTTAAAATCGATCGGGATAAATTGAAGAGGTATCCTGACTCGCTTTCTCTTCTGAGATAAAAACCAGAAACCGAACCAGATTATACCAATAAATATCAATGACTTATTTGTTATCTTCTCAGGGGTGACAGATATCACATGCTTCTTAGGGCTTATTTTTAATCAAGAATTTAATCTTGCCGTTTTGTTGTGATACTCCCCACAATCCTGATTTTTAGCCCCAACTATCGCTCAGACTTGGACTGATATCGGCATCAAAGACCCCGTTTATTTGCGTGAATTATTATCGTGTAGGTTGGTGGATCCTTGTTGGGACAGGCACTTTAGATTTATGGGGACAGACACTTTTGTTGCTCTTTTGTTGGAGTGCTTAATGGGACAGGCACTTTAAATGTTCGTTAGTATTTAAAGTGTCTGTCCCCATAGGGGAGATTAGAGTGTCTGTCCTGATTAATTGCTGATTAATTGCTTATTGGGTAAGGAAAGAGAAAAGTGCCTGTCCTCAATAGGAGAGGCACGTTGGGGGGAAGGTGGTACGGGGTGTGTTAGTCTTCGAGCAGCAGCTGACGCAGCTGTCGGTAGTAGGCCTCTAACTGAGTACGATCGGTATTGTGTTTGTCACAGTGGTCAAGGATGTAGCGAATAGAGCTGAGTACTGTGCGCCACCTTGGTGTTTTGGGTAAGGTTTCCAGCAGTAAGTACTTATCCAATGTGCGGGTTTGCAGGCTACTGCGGTCGAGGTATACTCGCCACAGCCCGCTTTGTTCGGCAAAATCGAACTTACTTTTACCCGTCGTTTTTTCCCAGTACTCAAGCCCAGCTACCATCGCATCGACAATGAGTTGTCGGCGCGCTTGCGCTTTATCCTCTTGCTGGCTCTGGGCTTGGCTCACTAAGGCTTCAAACTCACCGCCCATGGCTTTTAATTTATCCAGTTGGCGCGTATCACCACGGAACGCATAGCCAGACAAAGCCTCAATCGCACTTTCTAAACTTTGGATCCGCGCTAGCGAGACGGGTGTATCAGTGTTCATCACATATAAGGTGGTGATTTCAGAAGCCGTTGGGAAACGCAAAATCATCCCTTCTAGATCACGATGCCGGTCGCCGATATAAACAGTCAACTTACCTTGATAGCGCTCGAGCTGTTGGCTCTCATCCGGTTCGTGGATCAGGGCATGGCTATGCATACGTTTGAGATTGGCATCTTGCTGTTGAAATAGCGCAGCGGCAGATGCATTGGCAAAGCGGATTTGACCATCGCTACCTGCCCCGATGATCGCTTCAGGGGCGAGGGATAATTGTGAAATCAGCCATGACTGGGTTTCAAGTAGGCTCGCCTGTCGCTCAGCACTTTGCGCTAATGCGGCTTCCAATCGCTGATTTTCTTGCTGACGTCGCTCGGCATCACAGGCGGCAAGATGCGTGGCAATACGTGCGGCAAGTTCTTGCTTATTAAACGGTTTACTCAAATAGTCATTGGCACCCACGTTAAAGCCATGAATGCGGTCATCGGGTTGATTAAGTGCCGTGAGCATAATGATGGGAAGCGCCCCATGATGATACTGCTGGCGTAATCGTTCACAAACTTCAAAGCCACTCATCCCGGGCATGAGTATATCGAGCAATACCAGTGCGGGACGCTCTTTTTCGACCTGTTGTAACGCGCTTTCGCCATCGCTAGCGGTAATAACCCGATAACCTTCCATTTGTAAAAAGCTGGTTAATACCTGCTGATTGGTGGGTTCGTCATCAACCACCAAGATCAGTAAGCCACCATCGCAAGTGACAGTGGCAGCGTGCTCCTTATTCTCGACGTCCTGTGGGGTAAGGGGTTGCCAGAGGGGAGAAGGCTGTTCGTCATTGGGTAAATGAACAACTGGTTCGTCAGGCGCTTGGGTCGCGGGTAAGGTAAAACTAAATGTGGTGCCGATTTGTGGCTGACTGCTTACATAAAGCTGACCGCCCATAAGCTCAATCAGCTGACGTGTTATCGACAAGCCCAGCCCGGCACCATGCTGATAGTGGTAGTGGTCACTGACCGCTTGAGTGAGTGGCTCAAAGATCACGTTCAGTTGCTCGGGCGGGATCCCTTGCCCGGTATCGACTAACTGAATACGAACCCTGTCATCAATTTTTTCGGCACTCAACACTATCTTACCGGCATCAGTAAACTTCACTGCATTACCAATCAGGTTATACATCACTTGCTCAAGGCGCTGGGTATCGGCACAGACCCACAAAGAGGACGAGGGGAGCTGATTGATGATACGGATTGGCTTATCTTTTTTGAGATGTTCAGCCAAAGAAAGGACAAGACGCGCTAGGCTGGTGATATCGACCGCTTCGTTTTCAAGCGAGAGCTGACCATAGCGCATTTTATGATAATCGAGCAGGTCATCGACTAATTTCGCCAATCGTTGGCCGCTGTTAACAATGATCGAAAGCTGGTATTGGTGATCACGACTAATTGGACCATTCGCACCAGCGATCAAGGCGTCGGCAATTCCAATCATGCCATGCAAAGGCGTGCGTAATTCATGCGAAGTGGTAGCCAGAAATTCGTCTTTGAGCTTGTTAGCCAACTGCAACTCTTGGTTTTGCTCCTGAATTGTGGCCAAACTTTGTTCAAGTGTTTGATTTTGCTGGTGGATAAGCTGAAGCTTTTCACGGATAGCGCGCCGCATACGAGAAAAGCTGACCGCCAACCGCCCGATTTCATCATGCCGACGCGTATGGTGAATTTTGGTATCCAGATCCCCCGCACTCACTTTCTCTGCGGCCCACGTCAGCTGCAATAAAGGACGAGTAATAAAATTCGACATACTGTTCGATGCGACCAACACGGCAAAGCCGGCCAACAGCATCGCTACGACGAACAGTTGTTCGAGTTGGCGAACTCTCGCAAATGCAATGTCGATAGGCACTTCGGCGACAAGCGCCCAATGCAAGCCATGGGTTGAGATAGGTGCAAAGGCCGCCAGCATGGTGTCGCCGGACGCATTGTCATAGCGTTCAACCCCTGTGTGATTATCCAGTGCCTTTTCAATCACTGCCAGACTGTTGGCAATCGTCTCTGGGTTAGATGAATGGCCACGTACTTGCAGATCGTCTCCGACTAACAAGGTTTGAATGTCGGATGAAGAGGAAGGGGTCATTAATGCGGTCAGCGCGTGATTGGGAAGCCGAAACAAGGCATAACTGTGCAGGTAGCCTTGCTGAATAATGGGGGCGCCGAGCCATGCATAGGCGTTGCCATCCGGATCTTGGGCAAAGTCTGACATGACGACATTAGGGTGAGGATCGCGCTTACCTTTCACCTGCCTATCTTGGCGCTTTAGCGCGGCAAAGGTGTGACCCAGCTTGGTATCTTGGTAAGGGCCCGTCAATAAGTTGGTCCCATAGTTCGAATGCTTTTTGACTGAATAGGTGACATTACCTTGTTTATCGACGAGTAGCAGATCGTCGAAGTCTGCACGTGCCAATAGTGCTAAATAGGCGCGATGATAACGTTTGTGCAGTAAGCGGTAGCGTTCTACACCGGGGTAGTTCGGCGAACCTTTGCTGACAGGCGTTTTTATCGCGTGACCTGAACCGGGATGGTAGCGAGTTTGTGCATACTGCCGGGCGGAATCCATGTCAGGGCCTAGGCTACGGAAGGCGTTGACCAAGCCATAAAAGTGACCACCACTGGCATAGGCGAGCTCTGATGCGACGAACCCTAACACTTCAGATTCTTTAGCATCAAAGTAATCACGCACTTGTTGTTGCTTGCTGTCGCGTACAGAAAGTAGGTGTGCGGTGCTTTGCTCTTGCAAATCCTTGCTGTGAGCATTAAGGAAAAAAAGTGCCACGAGAATCAGAGGCAATAAACTCAGCAGGAGAAAAGCCATCATCAAGGTGTGATGAAGGCGCTTAAACGGAGGAGCGATAAACAGCTTTCTCATGATCAACAGCCTTGTCCTTAAAGCAGCTATTTAATGATTCTGTCTGCAACGCTAAACAGGCAGAAGGAATGCTAAACAGTGACGTTACTTCCTTTTTTTGCTTTGACAAGCAAGTTGGTCGAGAAGCGTGTGGATCGGCGCATTTTTATCACTTTTCCCGATAGTTAATGGTTTTATTGAAAAAAAGCCCCAGCGCTGCTGGGGCTTTCTCATCACGTTTAAGCGTTAGTATCGATTTAATACTGAGGCTTGGTTGCCGGTGCTTGAGCCGCGGCTCGCGCTTCTGCGCTGCCAGCCGCTTTCGCGTTGGCATTGGGCACTTTAAAGGCGGCGATGCGCACTGGCGCATGATCAACCACTTGGTTTGGCGCAGGCGCTTTCATCATTGGTGATGTTGCGCGACGATAACGAATGGTTGATTGAGGCGCTGTGATAACCGCTTCACGCTCAATCACTTTCTCCGTCACCAAGGCCACATTTGGATCGTGTTCTGGTGTGGTCGCTGGTGCCGGTGATGCGGCTACCGATGGCGTAGCCTCAACCACAGGGGCTGTTGGCACTGGCTCAACGACTGGCTTCTTCTCTGGCGTTGGCGTTGCGGCGACACTCGGTGTGCGCATCACAATCACTTTACCCATCGCCATTTCAGGACGTGCAACTCCGCTTGCAATCACAGATGCGGCTTGGCGTTTGTCTTGGCGACGACGGTCCTGTTTTACTTTGATAGGTTGCTCGGCCGACCAGACTTTACCCATCGCCATTTCTGGCGAGGCCATGCCGGTGGTGAGTGGCATCGGGCTTTTCACCATTGGACGGCGACGACGACGTTGGCCGCTGGCACGCAGGTGACGAGGAGAACGACGATTACGGCGCTTCTCTTCACGTGCAGGCTTGTCTTGCTGACTTTGGCCGTTGTCTGTTTGTTGCTGTTTGGCTTGCTGCGCCACATCGGCACCGACTTGCTGGAGATTTTTCCCTTTTGCCGGTTCTTGTGGTTGTGCAGATGCGGTTACAGCATCGGGCTGGTCTTTGTTGACACGCACGCTGCGGTTTAGCTTACGGCGTTGGCGACGTTGTTTCACCTTCTCCGTTTTTTCTGCCTTGTTATCCGCGTTATTGTCCGCTTTCTCAGGCTGTTTCTTCGCCGTTTCTACCTTGTCAGCTTGGGCTGACTTTGGCTTCTCGTTACGGTTTTTCTTGCCTTTACGGTTATTGTCGCGACGCTCATCTTGCGACTTGTTACTGCGGCGTGGCTTGTTGTTACGGTTGCGATCTTGTGCGTTGTCATCTTGCTCGTCTTTTTGCGGCGCGGCCTGATTTTGACGAGGTTTATTGCGTCCACTTTGATCGCGTTTGCTACGTTGTTGACGTGTCGATGAACCCGATTGGCGGTTGCTCGATGGCGTGCTCGCTTGACTTGGCGTTGCCTCAGACGTGTTGTCACTTGCAAACAGGCCAGACAAGAACTTACCCAGCTTGGCCAACAGGCTTGGCTGTTTAGGTGCTGTCTCGGTAGCGGGCTTTGCGGTTGGCGCTGGTGAGCTTGGCGCGGCAAATCCTTGTAAAACAGGTTCTTCACGCTTTTTCGCCGGACGCGCTTGTTGTGGCTCTTCGCGCGTTTCCGCTTCTTTTAGCGACTCAAGCTGGCTTGGCAGATGGTACGACAAGCTTGCCATTTCTTCGCCGCCACGGATGCGCACCACATCGAAGTGTGGGGTTTGCAGATCCGCGTTTGGCACCACAACCACTTTTACATTGTGGTACTTCTCAATATGCTGTACCGACCGACGCTTTTCGTTAAGCAGGTAAGAGGCGACAGGCACAGGGACAATACCCAGAACTTGCGCCGTGTTTTCCTTCATGGCTTCTTCTTCCATGAGACGCAGAATCGACAAAGAAAGCGATTCGTTGTCACGGATAACACCCGTCCCTTTACAGCGTGGACAAATATGGTGGCTGGCTTCGGCGAGAGACGGGCTCAAGCGTTGGCGTGACATTTCCAATAGACCAAAGCGTGAGATACGGCCAATTTGCACCCGTGCACGGTCCATGCGAACCGAATCACGTAGTTTGTTCTCCACTTCACGTTGGTGGCGCACTGGCGTCATATCGATGAAATCGATAACCACCAAACCGCCCAAATCACGTAAGCGAAGCTGGCGAGCAATTTCTTCCGCGGCTTCTAGGTTGGTTTGTAGCGCTGTTTCTTCAATGTCACTGCCTTTGGTGGCTCGTGCCGAGTTGATGTCGATAGACGTCAAGGCTTCGGTCGGGTCAATGACAATAGAGCCGCCTGACGGGAGACGAACTTCGCGTTGGAAGGCCGACTCAATCTGGCTTTCAATTTGGTAGTGGCTGAACAGCGGCACTTCGCCTTCATAGAGTTTGATACGGCTGACAAAGTCTGGGCGTATTAACTGGATGTGTTCTTGCGCACGTTTGAAGACTTTTTCGCTGTCGATCAAGATCTCACCAATATCGCGACGTAAGTAGTCACGAATCGCACGTGCAATCACGTTACTTTCTTGATGGATCAGGAAAGGGGCAGGGTTGGATGATGCCGCTTCTTTAACCGCTTGCCAGTGGTTGAGTAGCACTTTCAAGTCCCACTCTAACTCTTCGGCCGATTTACCGACACCAGCGGTACGTACAATCAGGCCCATACCTTGCGGTAATTCAAGACCTGACATGGCCTCTTTAAGCTGGTTACGTTCTTCGCCTTCGATACGACGCGAAATGCCACCGGCGCGCGGGTTATTTGGCATCAAGACCAAATAGCTACCTGCTAGAGAGACAAAGGTCGTCAGTGCTGCGCCTTTGTTACCGCGTTCTTCTTTGTCCACTTGGACAATCACTTCCTGACCTTCTTTCACCACATCTTTGATGTTAGGACGGCCTTGATAGGTATAACCGGAAGGGAAGTATTCGCGGGCGATTTCTTTTAGCGGGAGGAAACCGTGTCGTTCAGCGCCGTAATCAACAAATGCCGCTTCCAGGCTAGGTTCAATACGGGTGATACGTCCTTTGTAGATGTTAGCTTTTTTCGATTCATGGCCAGGGCTTTCGATATCAAGATCGTACAGCCGTTGACCGTCAACCAATGCGACGCGCAACTCTTCCTTTTGAGTTGCGTTAATCAACATTCTTTTCATCAGATTGTTCTCATTTATTTATCGTTGTTATTAGCGGTTGATGACGAGAGCAGTCGCCAATGTTGCCTGACCCCAAGTCTGATATGGTGCAGCCTCTCGGCTGGAGAAAATCAGGGGTGCGCTCGGGCAAATTTTTATCGGCCAGCTGCGACGGTTATTGTGGCTCACCGGATTATGCAGTTGGCGTCCGCCGTGTTTAAACTCATGGCGGATATCTCTGACACTGGCAACCAGCCATCGTGTCAACACACTAACGGGTGCTTTTGGCTTACGTCTTACGCCGAGTGCTGCGTAAAGCACGAAAAGCATTCGAAATTATGGATATTTTAACAGGCAAGCCCGTTATGTCGCCGAAAAGTGATTCCCTTTTCTGACTAACGCCGCAACTATAGCAGCCAGACCAGAGTCCAGCAATCGGCTTTCGCTGCTTGTGTCGGGTTGGTAGAAAAAGCGGACGAATGTGCGCGTTTTTTGCACGATTATCTTTGCTGCCATGTATTCAGCGGCGTTGAAGGCGGGGTTTAGATAGGTGCATGTCCCGTCGCTTAGAGGTACAATCACTCGCTATGACAGAACAAAAATCAAAAGTGCGATTTATCGAAATTGACGATGACATCGCCGGCCAACGTATCGACAATTTTCTGCGAAATCAGCTGAAAAATGTCCCAAAAAGTATGATTTATCGCGTTCTTCGCAAAGGAGAGGTGCGAGTTAACAAAAAACGAATAAAACCAGAATATAAGCTTCAAGCGGGCGATCTAATTCGTGTGCCGCCTATTCGGCTTCCTGAGCGCGATGAGCAAGTGGCGCCAAGTACAAAGCTAGACAAAGTGGCTGAGTTAGAAAACTGCATTCTTTATGAAGATGACCATCTCTTGGTGTTGAACAAGCCATCGGGCACTGCGGTGCACGGCGGAAGTGGGCTACAGTTTGGTGCTATCGAAGCCATGCGTGCGTTGCGCCCTAAAGCGCGTTTTTTAGAGTTGGTGCATCGTATTGACCGTGATACCTCTGGGATCTTGCTGATTGCGAAAAAACGCTCGGCATTACGGCATCTCCAAGCACAATTTCGTGAAAAGACAGTGCGAAAAGATTACTACGCGCTCGTGATGGGGGAGTGGCCTGCGAAAAAGCGCAAAGTTACGGCACCTCTATTAAAAAATGAAGTAAATAGCATTGTGCGTGTGAACCCCAATGGTAAGCCATCGGAAACCCGCTTTAAGGTGATCGAGCGTTTTGCGGAGGCGACGCTGGTGCAGGCTAGCCCAGTGACGGGACGAACGCACCAGATTCGCGTGCATGCGCAGTATATGGGTCATCCACTCGCGTGGGATGACCGCTATGGTGATCCGCGCTTTGATGCTTATACCAAACAAGTCGGCCTAAATCGACTCTTCCTGCATGCGGCGAAAATTCGCTTTGTGCATCCGGGCCGTGAAGAGACCATGGATCTCGACGCGCCGATGGAAGCAAAGTTACAACGTGCGCTTGAGGGGTTGCGGAAGAAAACCGGTAAATAAGCGCAACCGGACGGTCCCTATCAGACAATTTCCGATAATAAGTAGTGGAATAGTGAGGCATGCATGAGTGAAAGCGGACAAGTGATAGTACAAGAGATGACGGCGATGAGTGAGGGTGAGCAATCACTCTCGGTGCATCCGTTACTTAGACCCTATTCGCTGCTTATCTTTGATTGGGATGGCACCGTCATGGACTCTATCGGACGGATTGTCTCGAGCTTAGAGGCCGCCGCTGCGCTCACCGGTCATCTACCCACGCTTGCGCCGGAACAACTCAAACAAATGATTGGATTGAGTTTAGAGAAGGGCTATTCGTTGTTGTATCCAGACGCGGATCCTAAATGGTATCCGCACTGGATTGCGCATTACCGTCAACAGTTTGTGCATGATAACCCAACCCCGTGCCAGCTTTATCCTGGGGTGAAGGCCACACTCAGAGCATTAAAGGCAGACGGATTCAAACTCGCCGTGGCCACCGGAAAATCACGTGCTGGGCTTGACCGAGCGTTAGCCGAAACAGGAACGGCTGACCTGTTTGAAGTGACACGCTGTGCCGATGAAACAGCCTCTAAGCCTGATCCGCAGATGATCGAAGAAATATTGACGCAAACAGGTGTCGGCGCAGCGCAAGCGTTAATGGTGGGTGATACACATCATGATATGCAACTGGCAGCGAACGCGATGGTCGACCGTCTTGGTGTGACATGGGGAGTGCACGACCGAAACACCTTGCAGGCTTACGCGCCGATTGCTGTGGTTGACTCACTGAATAGTCTTATCCTATGAGTCACCGGTAAAACGGCGATCTTTCACACCATACGCCGGCGCACAGCTTACAAGGGACACCGTACCAAGCGACAGGTTTTGCGGGGTCATGCGATGGCGCCTTAGCCACTCATCTAGGCGCGGCGCTACTTTGTCTGCAGTGTTAAATAACTGAGACGCCTTCTTTCTCGAGCATTTCGCGCAGGCGGATCAGCGGCAGTCCAATTAAGGTGTTGGGGTCACGGCCGTGCATGGCATTAAACAACGCGATGCCCAACCCTTCGCATTTGAAACTACCGGCGCAATCTAACGGCAATTCTTTATCGATATAACGTGTGATCTCGGCTTCGCTGAGATCACGAAAGTCGACATGAAAGGGCTCGACATCGGATTGATGGTGGCCGGTTTTACTGTTAATGACTGCAATGCCGGTATAAAAAGTGACTTGCTTGCCACTGGCTCGCAGCAATTGCTCAATGGCCTTTTCACGTGTGCCGGGTTTACCGAGCACCTCTTCATCAATCACACAGACTTGATCAGAGCCAATGATCAACGCGTCACCATACAAAGGCATACCCGCCATGGCTTTCTCTAATGCGAGACGTTCGACCAAGTCAGTCGGGCGCTCATTTTCTTGTCGGCTCTCATCAATGGCGGGTGAAAATGCGGTAAAGGGTAGGGCGAGTTTCTTAAATACCGCTTGTCGATAAGGGGAACTGGATGCCAACACGATTTTAGGTTGCATGACATGTCCTTTAATGTGTGTGAGTCTTAATGCGCACAAAAAGCTTGGTTTATCTTCATATTTCAGTCTAACCTGAAAGTCGTCAACGTGCGATGTGCATGATGCAGTATGGTCGGATCTCGGCCAGAACCAAGGCGTTGATGGGAAGACGGTGAGAGGAAAGCCTTCTTACTATTGCGATTCGTTGTGTCTTTTGCCAAGAAGACAACAAAGGGCCTGAGCACAGGCAACATTTTCTTTGACTCCAGCGCATTTGGAGGCTAATATTCGCGCCCTATGCAGAAGGTAAAGCTACCGCTGACGGTTGATCCATTCCGCAGTGCACAAAAGCGGCTTGACTACGATGGCATCGTAGATAAATCGCGTTTGGCGCGCCTCGGTGAGGCAGCCCAAAGCATTGATAGTGATGCTGAGGTCACGCTTTCTTTCGACATTGATGCCCAAGGGTTAAAAACCGTGTCTGGCCATGCGGCCGTCACAGTAAGCCTTGAGTGTCAGCGTTGTTGGGAATCGTTCTCCTATCGCTATGAAACTGAATTCGTTTATAGCCCGGTTTTCAATGAAGACCAGGTTGGCAACTTACCGGATGCTTATGAGCCGGCATTAGTCGACGAAAACGGTGAGATTGATCTGATTCAGCTCGTCGAAGACGAGTTGATTGTGGCCTTGCCACAGGTCGCCATGCACGAAGACACTGACTGTAAAGTGAGTGCTGACAACATGGTGTATGGGGAAATCCCACTTGCTGATGAGCGTCCAAATCCGTTTGCCGTACTAAAAAACTTAAAGCAAAGTAACGAGGAGTAGGGTCAATGGCCGTACAAAAGAACCGTAAAACCCGTTCTAAGCGTGGTATGCGTCGTTCACACGATGCACTGGGTACTCAAGCAGTATCAGTAGACAAATCTAGTGGTGAAACTCACCTGCGTCACAACGTGACTGCTGATGGTTTCTACCGTGGCCGCAAGGTTATCAACAAGTAAGGTTGAACCTTGACTGGGCTAACCATTGCACTTGATGCGATGGGTGGGGATTTCGGTCCCCAAGTGACAGTGCCTGCCTCCGTGCAGGCATTGTCTCGTTTTGCGGACCTAAATGTGATTTTAGTGGGCGACCACGCACAAATTGTCGCGCAGCTCACTCGATGCGACGCACAAAATCACTCCCGACTTTCCATCGTTCATGCCCCAGACGTGATCCCTAACGACATGCGCCCGTCAACGGCGTTACGCCGTAGCACTGGCACATCCATGCGTATTGCGCTAGATAAAGTGGCGCATGGTGAGGCAGATGCTTGCGTCAGTGCCGGAAACACCGGCGCACTGATGGCACTTTCCAAACACCTTCTAAAATTGCTTCCCGGCGTCGACCGCCCCGCGCTGGTGACCGCGTTACCCGGCGCAAACCAACAACGTAAATGGTTGTTAGATCTCGGCGCGAATGTGTCTTGCGATGCAGATACACTGTTTCAGTTTGCGGTCATGGGCGCTGTGTTGGCCCAAGCAGAGCTTGGGCGTATGCCACGTATTGGCTTATTAAATATCGGTGAAGAAGAGATCAAGGGAAACGACTTGGTAAAGCGATGTGCCGATATGTTGCAATCTTGCCAAGCAGTGAACTACACCGGCTATATAGAAGGGGATCAAATATACACGGGCCAAACTGATGTCATTGTTTGTGATGGCTTTGTCGGTAATGTCGCGCTTAAAACCAGTGAAGGCGTCGCCAGCTTGGTGATTAACCAAGTAAAAACACATCTCAATCAGCATCCCATCAAGCGCTGGATCGCGAAATGGCTATTTTCTGATCTTTTTAATCAACTAAAACAGCTGAAACCCGACCAGTACAACGGCGCAAGTTTGCTAGGATTGCGCGGCATCGTTGTCAAAAGCCACGGACGCGCTGATATCGCCGCTTACGAAAATGCTATTTGTGAAGCGGTGCACGAGGTCGAACGGCAGATACCAACCAAGATAAGTGACCGTTTAGAGGCAGTTCTTCTCGAGAGGCATTAGTAGTCTTCATGTATAGTAAGATTTTGGGCACAGGCAGCTACTTGCCTGAACAGGTTCGCACCAATGCTGACCTTGAACAGATGGTAGAAACCAGTGATGAGTGGATTGTCACTCGCACCGGTATTAAAGAACGTCGTATTGCTGCGCCAACAGATACTGTTGCCTCAATGGCTTATCAAGCTGCTGTGCAAGCAATTGACATGGCTGCCATCGATAAACATGACATCGATCTGATTATTGTAGCGACCACCAGTGGTGAACGCGCTTTCCCAGCGGCGGCCTGTGATGTGCAAGCCATGCTAGGCATTCAAGGCTGCCCGGCGTTTGATATTGCCGCAGCCTGCTCTGGCTTTGTGTATGCGCTGAGTGTCGCTGATCAATACGTTAAAAATGGGCTAGCTAAAAATGCCTTAGTGGTGGGGTCTGATCGCCTTTCACACACCTGTGATCCTGATGATCGTTCAACCATCATCTTATTTGGTGATGGTGCTGGTGCCGTGGTGCTTTCTGCCGATGAAAATGATGGCATCTTGTCCACTCACCTCAAAGCCGACGGTAAATTTGGTGAGTTATTGAAACTTAAATACCCTGAGCGTGGTCAGTCCTTACCAGCCGATGAGGCTTGGCTGTACATGGCCGGCAATGAGGTATTTAAAGTCGCGGTGACCCAGTTGGCGAATATCGTGACCGAAACACTTGCCGCCAACCAACTCGAAAAATCAGACATTGATTGGTTGGTGCCACATCAGGCCAATTACCGGATTATTAAAGCGACGGCGAAGAAGCTGTCGATGTCGATGGATCAAGTGGTATTGACGTTAGACCGCCATGGTAATACGTCGGCAGCATCCGTACCGACCGCACTCGATGAAGCCGTACGGGATGGGCGTATTCAACGCGGACAAACCGTGTTACTCGAAGCCTTTGGCGGTGGTTTTGCGTGGGGTTCCGCGCTGGTCAGGTTTTAAAATTAATAGGAAAACAGCTATGTCTGCTACTGCGATTATTTTTCCCGGTCAAGGTTCACAAGCCGTGGGTATGCTGAGTGAATTGGCCGACCAATATGGCGTTGTGCAACAAACGTTTGCCGAGGCGTCAGAAGTCTTAGGGTACGATTTGTGGGCGCTTGTGCAACAAGGGCCAGAAGCGGATTTAAATGAAACGCATCGCACACAGCCTGCGTTGCTGACCGCATCTGTCGCTATCTGGCGTGTATGGCAATCACAAGGCGGTGCAACACCGTCATTGCTTGCAGGCCATAGCTTGGGTGAGTACTCAGCCTTGGTTTGTGCAGGTGTATTGGACTTTAAAGAAGCCGTTAAGCTTGTCGAGCTGCGCGGTCAGTTGATGCAAGAAGCCGTCCCTGCAGGCGTAGGGGCGATGTCAGCGATTATTGGCTTGGATAACGATGCGATTGCGGCAGCCTGTGAGCAAGCCGCGCAGGACCAAGTTGTTTCACCCGTTAACTTCAACTCGCCTGGCCAAGTTGTGATTGCAGGTAACAAAGAAGCGGTTGAGCGTGCCAATTTACTGTGTAAAGAAGCAGGCGCTAAGCGTGCACTGCCATTGCCGGTGTCTGTTCCATCGCATTGTGCGTTGATGAAACCAGCTGCGGAGAAATTAGCGCAAGCACTTGAGCAGGTGAGCTTTAATACCCCTGAAATCCCAGTGATCAATAATGCGGATGTAGAAACACCGACTGATCCAGCGGCGATCAAAGACGCTTTGGTACGTCAGTTATACGGCCCTGTTCGCTGGACAGAAACTGTAGAGCGTATGGCTGCAGAAGGCGTTGAGCAGTTGTTGGAGTTTGGCCCGGGCAAAGTGCTGACTGGGTTAACAAAACGCATCAATAAATCGCTAAGCAGTGCGGCGGTTAACGATAGCGCGAGCTTAGCGTCTGCCAACGCGTAAGCGTTGAGCTGGCAATAACATTCTGTGACTGCCGGCCGAGGTCGGCAGAATCAACTAAAAGGGTAACCGAATGAAACTAGACGGAAAAGTAGCGCTAGTGACTGGCGCGAGCCGAGGCATCGGCCGTGCAACGGCAGAGTTGCTTGCTGAGCGTGGTGCCACTGTGATTGGTACGGCAACCAGCGAAAAAGGTGCAGCAGCGATTAGCGACTATCTCGGTGAAAAGGGTAAAGGGTTGGCGTTGAATGTCACCTCACCGGAGTCGGTCGCTGAGGTGCTTGACACAATTAAAAAAGAATTCGGCGATGTTGACATTCTGGTTAACAACGCAGGCATCACGCGTGATAACCTATTGATGCGTATGAAAGACGACGAGTGGCAGGACATTATGGACACCAACTTGACGTCGATTTTCCGTTTATCTAAAGCGGTATTACGTGCGATGATGAAAAAACGCTGTGGCCGTATTATTAATATTGGCTCAGTGGTTGGTGTAATGGGTAATGCGGGTCAAGCAAACTATGCTGCAGCGAAAGCGGGTGTGATAGGCTTTACCAAATCCATGGCACGAGAAGTGGCTGCACGTGGGATCACCGTTAATACAGTCGCACCTGGTTTTATCGAAACCGATATGACCAAAGCACTGAACGATGATCAGCGTTCAGCAACACTGGCACAAGTGCCAGCTGGTCGTTTAGGCGACCCTCGAGAAATTGCTGCAACTGTTGCATTCTTAGCCTCTGACGATGCTGCCTATATCACAGGCGAAACATTGCACGTCAACGGCGGTATGTACATGATTTGATCTCTAACGTTGCAATCTCGAATGACACACGTCAAACTCCGACTGATTTGTCCCCAAATCGTGGTTTGACCAGCGGTGGGGGTCTTGCAACTTCCACATTAATGAATAAACTACAGCACATATCGCATCTGCGAATCTTGTAAGGACTAGTATTAATATGAGCAACATCGAAGAACGCGTAAAGAAAATCATCGTTGAGCAACTGGGTGTAGACGAAGCAGAAGTGAAAAACGAAGCTTCTTTCGTAGACGACCTAGGCGCGGACTCTCTGGATACCGTAGAGCTAGTAATGGCTCTAGAAGAGGAATTCGATACAGAGATTCCAGATGAAGAAGCCGAAAAGATTACTACTGTTCAAGCGGCTATCGACTACGTAGTTAGCGCTTCTGAGTAATCCCTGATTCCCACCAGGCGGTCTCCTTGACCGCCTGTGTTCTTTTTAAGCTATTCTAATTTCCAAACTTATATTCTCCGGAGAACATCATCGTGTCTAAGCGTCGTGTTGTTGTGACTGGCATGGGTATGCTATCACCCGTGGGTAACTCAGTTGAGTCGTCATGGAAGGCCCTGCTGGCTGGCCAAAGCGGTATTTCGGCTATCGAGCACTTCGATACCACCAACTTTGCCACTAAGTTTGCCGGCATGGTAAAAGACTTCAACTGTGAAGATTACATGTCGAAGAAAGATGCACGAAAAATGGACTTGTTCATCCAATACGGCATTGCTGCCAGTGTTCAAGCCATTCAAGACTCCGGACTAGCTGTAGATGACAACAATGCACACCGTATTGGTGTGGCAATTGGTTCTGGCATCGGTGGTCTTGGTCTGATTGAACAAAACCATCGTGCATTGGTGGAAAAAGGCCCACGTAAAATCAGCCCTTTCTTTGTTCCTTCTACCATTGTGAACATGATCGCCGGTCATGTTTCTATCAACTATGGCATGCGTGGCCCGAATATCTCGATTTCAACGGCTTGTACCACAGGTCTTCACAATATTGGTCATGCTGCTCGTATGATTGCGTACGGTGATGCCGACGCAATGGTTGCCGGTGGCGCAGAAAAAGCCTCCACAGAGCTCGGTATTGGCGGCTTTGCGGCGGCGAAAGCACTGTCAACCCGCAATGACGATCCTCAAGCGGCGTCGCGCCCTTGGGATAAAGATCGTGATGGGTTCGTGCTCGGTGACGGTGCCGGTATTATGGTGCTGGAAGAGTACGAACACGCCAAAGCGCGTGGCGCGAAAATTTACTGTGAACTGGTTGGCTTCGGCATGAGTGGCGATGCTTATCACATGACCTCACCGAGCGAAGACGGCTCAGGCGCTGCATTAGCGATGGAAGCGGCGATTCGTGATGCGGGTATTACGCCAGACCAAATCGGTTATGTGAATGCCCATGGTACATCGACGCCTGCGGGTGACGTGGCTGAAAGTAAAGCCGTTCGTCGTGCGATGGGTGACGCAGCAGACCGTGTTCTGGTGTCTTCGACCAAGTCGATGACAGGACACCTTCTTGGCGCAGCAGGCTCCGTTGAGTCGATCATCACTGCGATGTCATTGATTGACCAAGCGGTACCGCCAACGATTAACCTTGAAAATGTCGACGAAGGTTGCGATCTGGACTATGTTCCGCATGAAGCCCGTGACGTGAAAATGGATTACGCACTGTGTAACTCATTCGGCTTTGGTGGCACCAATGGGTCTTTGATCTTCAAGAAAATCTAATTGCACGCGTCTTGAGCGCAAAGTGATTAAAGATTTTGATATAGTAACGGTCCGATTTATCGGGCCGTTTTTATTTGTGGAGTGATGAGGCATCATGCAGTGGGTCAATGGACAACCGAGCGCAACAGTACCGATCAGCGATCGGGGACTGCAATTTGGTGATGGTTGTTTTACCACGGGCCAGAGTGTTCAAGGTGTGCTGCAGCAGGCTGATGCGCACTTCGAACGATTGATGGCGACCTGCCAACAGCTCGCGATTGACGGTGTCGATTGGTTACGGCTACAGCAAACGGTCGCTCACGCTTGTGCGCAGTCAAACCAAGAGCAGGTGGTCAAAATCGTGATCACGCGAGGGCAAGGTGGGCGCGGCTACAGCCCCGCAGGGTGTCAGCAGCCAACCGATATCGTGACCCTTCATGCTTTTCCTCAGCATTACTATCAATGGCAGCAGCACGGGATTTCGTTGGCGACCACAGAAAGACAGTTGGGTGCCTCCCCATTGGCAGGCCTGAAACATCTGAATCGGTTGGAGCAAGTGTTACTCAAGCGCGAACTTGACCAACGCAATAAGCTATCTTCAGCCACCGTCGACGATCTGGTGGTGTGCGATCTGTTTGGCAACCTTGTCGAGACCACGGCATCGAATCTTTTTTGGCGTCAAGGCGTCGATGTGTATACGCCCGCTCTGCACTATGCCGGCGTGGATGGGCTGATGCGTCAGCGCGTTATTGCGTTGCTTGAGGACATCCCTGACTATCACTGTCACATGGTGCAACAAGGACCGGATGCGCTTTATCAAGCTGAGGAAGTCTTTATCACCAATACCCTAATGAAAGTGGTCCCTGTGAATCATATTGACCACATATCGTATTCTGATCATACGCTGGCAAGCGCATTACAGCAGAGGTTAAACGCGTGCTAAAAAAGCGAATATTCGGGCTGATCAGCCTACTCATGTGTCTGCTTGTCGCGCTGGCAGGCTGGACGCTTTGGCAGACAAAAGCCTATGTGGCCTCACCGTTAAATCTTGAGTCACCACAACTGGTGACAATTGAGAAAGGGGCGCATTATCATAAAGTTATCAATCAGTTTGAAGATAAAGGCTGGCTGACTGCGACAGTGTGGGCCAAGGTGGCGCCTCGGGTGTATCCTGAGTTGACACGGATTCAAGCGGGTACCTTTCAAATTCATCCGGGACAAAGCTTAAGTGAGGCATTCGCCACCTTGCGTGAGGGACAGCAATATCAAGATGCCATCACCTTTATCGAGGGAAGCACCTTCGCGCAGTGGCAGTCACAAATGGCATCCGCACCGCATCTCGAACAAACATTGACGGGGCTTGATGAAGCTGACATCGCCAAACAGTTAGGCGCTGAGTACACCAAGCTTGAGGGCTTGTTACTCCCCGAAACCTATGTCTACGATGTGGGGGATACGGATTTGTCTTTGTTGCGTCGCGCATACCGAGCGATGCAAGCGTCGCTCAATAAGGCATGGCAAAATCGGGCTGATGACCTGCCGATCGACTCGCCGTATGAGCTGTTAATTTTGGCCTCCATTATCGAGAAAGAAACCGCGATCGATGCCGAGCGCACCAAGGTGGCTTCCGTCTTTGTCAATCGGCTGCGTCGGGGAATGCGTTTACAAACCGACCCGACGGTGATTTATGGCATGGGTGACAACTATGATGGCAATATTCGTAAACGAGATTTACGCACCCCAACGCCTTACAATACCTATGTGATAAAAGGGCTACCGCCAACGCCGATCTCCATGCCGGGTGTGGCATCACTGATGGCGGCGGCACAGCCTGCCACCACTCAATACTATTATTTTGTCGCGACAGGGAAAGGCGGCCATCAATTTTCTACCACGCTGGCCGAGCATAATCGAGCGGTGCGTGATTACCTAAAAGTGTTAAAGAGCCAATGAAAAACCATTTTATTGTTGTAGAAGGCCTCGAAGGAGCGGGTAAAAGCACGGCTATTGCAAAGGTGAAGCAGGTGCTACACCAGCACGGCATCGATGACGTGATCACCACTCGTGAGCCTGGTGGCACCCCGCTGGCAGAGCAAATGCGTACCTTGGTTAAGCAAGGTCATCCAGATGAGCCTCTTACCGACAAAGCCGAGTTGTTACTTTTGTATGCGGCGCGCGTACAGCTGGTAGAGAACGTCATAAAGCCGGCTTTGGCGAATGGCCAATGGGTGATCGGCGATCGTCATGATATGTCCTCGCAAGCCTATCAAGGTGGTGGCCGCGGTATGGATGCAGCACTGATGCAAAGCCTTAAAGCCACGGTATTGGGCGACTTTTCGCCCTCGCTGACCTTGTATATGGATATTGAGCCTAGTCAGGGGCTAGCGCGTGCTCGCGGTCGTGGCGAATTGGATCGAATTGAAACCATGCAGCTCGACTTTTTTGAACGGACACGAGCACGTTATTTAGCACTTGCTAAGGCGGATCCGAGCGTGGTGACTATCGATGCGGGACAGTCGCTCGACACGGTTTCTCGCAGCATTGAACAGGCTTTAACCCAATGGCTAACGACACAAAACACGCCATGAGTGACGCAGTAACGCTATCTATCCCAGCACCTGAGGTGTTGCCCTGGTTTGCACCGATGTGGTCTCACTGGCAACACTTACTGACGCAACAACGCTTGCCGCATGCTCTTTTACTCGCGGCGCCAACCGGCAGTGGCCGTGGCGAGTTGGTGAGCTTGTTGGCAAAAACACGCTTATGCCAAACACAGACAGAGCAGCCTTGTGGGCACTGCCATAGTTGTCAGCTGTATGCAGCTGGTAATCACCCGGATGTACATTGGCTAAAGCCAGAAAAACCCGGCAAACAAATCAGTATTGACGCGGTGCGCCAAAGCCAACGCAAAGCCACTGAAACATCTCAACTGGGTGGTGCACGATTCATTATTATCGAACCGGCTGAGATGCTCGGTGAAGCTGCCGCGAATGCACTGCTCAAAACCCTTGAGGAGCCACCTTCAGCTTGTCATTTTGTCTTGCTCAGTGACTCGCTAGACACCTTACTGGCGACCATCATCAGCCGTTGCAGCGTATGGAAAGCGCCCCAGCCGGAGATACAGGTTGCCAAGCAATGGGTCGAGCAAGCATTGCAGCGAGATGTGCCTTATCATGCGGTTGCGCTATATCGTGGCGCACCATTGGCGGCAAAAGAATTTGTAGCCTCAGGGGGATTGGATCATCACCATGCGGTTGTGACTCAGTTAGCGGACTACTTGGTCACGCGCTCGGGCCTATTTGACACGCTTGAGCAGTTGGTTTCACACTATCCCGCTTCATTGGACTGGGCCAGCTACTTTTTG
Source organism: Salinivibrio sp. PR932 (assembly GCF_001996125.1). Taxonomy (NCBI): domain Bacteria; kingdom Pseudomonadati; phylum Pseudomonadota; class Gammaproteobacteria; order Vibrionales; family Vibrionaceae; genus Salinivibrio; species Salinivibrio sp. PR932. The sequence continues at coordinate 47,789 of NZ_MUFM01000024.1, forward strand.
CTTGATGTGATGAAGTGGCGTCAAGGGGCGACCAACGCGCTCATTCATCACCATCACCAACCCGTGGTAGTAAAAGTGGCTGAGGCGCTACAAACCCATCAATTACACAGTCAGCTGCGTGCGCTGCATCATATGCAACGGCAACTGACCAAGCATTCAGGACTAAACACTGAGCTTGTGATTAGCCAGTGGTTATTAACGATTGGAGAATAACGTGTTAATAGACTCTCATTGCCATCTCGACAAACTGGATTATGACGCACTACACCAGAATGTCGCCGATGTATTAGATAAAGCGAAGGCAAGAGGTGTCGATTACTTTCTCTCGGTGGGGGTGACGCTGGATAGCTTCCCCGAGATGTTGGAGATGATTCGTCCTTACCCCGAAGTCTTTGCCTCATGTGGTGTTCACCCACTCGATATTGAAAACGGGTTCGATTATGACCGTTTAAAGGCCCTTGCCGCTGATGATCGTGTGGTGGCTATTGGCGAGACAGGGTTGGATTACCATTACCAGCCAGAGTTGGCCGAACAGCAACAAGAGATTTTCCGCCAGCACGTGCGTTTAGCGGTAGAGCTAAATAAACCACTGATTATTCATACCCGCGCGGCACGTGAAGATACACTGACGATTTTACGTGAGGAAGGGGCTGAACGAGTGGGTGGCGTGCTACACTGTTTTACAGAGAGTTACGAGATGGCCGAGGCGGCTATTGAGCTAGGCTTTTATATTTCTATCTCAGGTATCGTGACCTTCAATAAGGCGACCGAGCTTAAAGAGGTGGTACGTCGTTTACCGCTAGAGCGCTTGTTGGTAGAAACTGACTCGCCTTATTTGGCGCCGGTGCCTTATCGCGGTAAGCAAAACCAGCCTGCTTATGTGCGGGAAGTTGCCGAGTATATCGCGTTGCTCAAAGGAGAAACGGTTGAGACGGTTTGTGAGGTCACAAGCCAAAACTTTTTTGCGCTTTTCAGCGGCGCGAAAACTAATTAATTCAAATAGCCCGGCGACAATGCCGGGCTTTTTCTTCTTTTGCCATTTCATTGTATATCGGGCGGGTAAAATAAAATCATTTCACGCCTTATGATGCATGTAGCTCGCCTGATGACATGCAGATACGGCTGTTATTTTTCGGTCAAAATTGCGTCATATTGACGTCAAAGTGACCATGCTGACAATGTCGTTATCGATTTTTGATTTGAATCAAAAATAACATAAGCCATTGAATTTAAA
>NZ_MUFM01000025.1:0-70395 GCF_001996125.1 Salinivibrio sp. PR932
ATTCAATAGCTTAAAATAGGCGCTTTCCTAATCGACAAGTAGAACAGCAAGATAGGGCAAATTGGTTCAATATAAATTCGTGATTGGGATCTCATTAATGTAAAGAAATCTTGCAGTTCGGGATCGTTTTCACGTTTTTGAGTCGTGCTATACTGCGCGCCATTCTCCCTTAAGCCGGACATATTGATGCTCAGCCCTGCCGTAAAATCAGACATCCGCGCCTGCTATCAAACCCTACAAGCGCAACTTCCCCACTTTGTTCCTAGAAAGGTACAAAACTATCTCGTGGCAGAGCTTGCAAAAACGCTAGCAGGCGATTACGACAACAAGCGCCGGCTATTTGTGGCGGAGGCGGGTACAGGTGTGGGCAAATCGATGGCCTATCTTATGGGGGCCATCCCCTTTGCGCTTAATAACAATAAAAAAGTGGTGATTTCGACCGCAACAGTGGCTTTGCAAGAGCAGTTAGCCAATAAAGATATTCCATTTTTTCGTCGCATCTGCCCAAAACCGTTTGATTTTATTCTGGCAAAAGGGCGCCAACGATATTGTTGTGCACACAAATTAAGTGCAGTGGCAGATACAGACAGCATTCAAGGCGCGCTGTTCACCCAAGAGCCCAAGCAAAACGAGCAACGGCTACTCAATGACATGTACTCGGCATTTAGCCGCGGAAAGTGGGATGGCGACCGCGATAGCTGGCCCAAGCCGATTGCCGATCACCTCTGGCAAGCCATTGCGTCAGACAAGCACACCTGCCACGCCGGATTGAACGCTCATCGTCAGTGCCCCTTCGCCAAGGCACGCGAGGCGATGGATAAAGCGGATGTTGTGGTCGTCAATCACAGCCTACTACTGGCCGATCTCGAGCTGGGTGGTGGGGTGATCTTGCCCGAGCCAGAGCAATGTCTTTATATGATTGATGAAGCCCACCATTTACCCACAGTCGCGCGCGACTTTTCTGCCGCCAATGCCAGTTTACTCGGTGCGACTGGATGGCTAGAAAAGCTCAACCAAGCCGCGGTTAAGCTCGGTAATACCGCGGATATGAAGCGCGCAAGCCGCTTCGTGGATAGTTTATTAGACGCGATCCAAGTGCTGATCCCCACTTTACGCGACACCAACCAAATTATTAGTGGGTTACCCATCAATGAGGATGGCTGCTACCGTTTTGTTGATGGCGAACTGCCTGACGCCTTGGTAGAGCCCTGCCAGCAATTGAAGCAAGCGAGTAAAAAAGCCAACCAGAGCTTGGCGAAAATTCACGATTTGATCAACGAGCGACTGAAAGAAAATGACATTTCGGCCAAGCTCGCCGACCCTGCGCTTGCGGAAAGTGCCTTTTTCTTACAACGGCTCGAGAACCTAGAAAAAGTCTGGTCCCTGATGGCACAACCCAACGCAAACAAAGGTGCACCTCTCGCGCGTTGGGTACAACGTTGCCAAGAGCGTGAGGATGATCGCTGGGTCCACGTCTCACCGTTAGAAGTCGGCTGGCGCCTAGATCAAATGCTGTGGTCTCGGGCAGCTGGTGTCGGGCTGTTCTCTGCCACATTGCGAGCTCTCAATCGGTTTAGCTATTTTTGTCGCCAAGTCGGTCTAAGCGAAAGCGATGGCACGCGCTATTTAGCGTTACCCTCCCCCTTTGACTATACCAATCAAGCAAGGCTGATAGTGCCTGCTATGCCCTGTGAGCCACAAGCAAAACAGTTCACCGATGTGCTTAGCGATAAAGTGCTTGAGTATTTGGAAGGCGAAACCGCATCACTGGTGCTATTCGCCTCCTATTGGCAAATGCATCAAGTGGCTAAAACCTTGGAGCCGCACTGTCGCCGTCATCAATGGCAACTGCTCTGCCAAGGCACCCTGTCACGTAGTGCACTGTTAGACCAACATAAAGAGGCGGTAGCCGCCGGGAAAACCAGTATTATTTTTGGGACTGGCAGTTTCTCTGAAGGGCTAGATTTACCCGGTAACCTACTGACAAACTTGATTATTACCAAAATTCCCTTTGCTGTACCCACTTCACCAGTGGAAGAGGCCCATGCCGAATACATAGAAAAATGCGGCGGTAATCCGTTTTTGCAAATTTCGGTTCCCGAGGCAAGCAAAAAGCTGGTGCAATCGGTCGGACGCTTACTGCGCAAAGAGGAAGACTCTGGTAGAGTGGTGCTCCTTGACCGGCGCATTATCACCCGCAGATATGGCCAATCATTACTCGACTCGTTGCCACCCTTTAAGCGCGTCGTCGAACAATAACTAGAAAGAATTCGCATGCTTGAACTGATTGACCTCTCTACCCTGATTATTTTAGGGCTCACGGCGTTTGTCGCCGGCTTTATTGATGCGGTGGCTGGTGGTGGTGGAATGCTCACTGTCCCCGCCTTGCTATCATTAGGTTTACCCCCACATATTGCCTTAGGAACTAACAAACTTGCCGCCACTTTTGCGTCAAGTACCGCCGCCTTTACCTATTATAAGAAGCGGCTTTTTTCGCCTCGGTTCTGGCAACATGCCTTTTGGGCAACATTAATTGGTGCCACCTTAGGCACTTTGTTGGTTGATGTATTGAGCACCGAGTGGCTTGAAAAGGCGATTCCTTTGGTGGTGCTGGTCGCCGCGGTTTATACGGTATGGCACCCTCAGCCCAAGGTCGATAACCATAAATTGCCCGCGCCCTGCCCAAAGCTCCCCATTAAGCAATGGGGGCAAGGCCTATCACTGGGCTTTTATGATGGGGTAGCTGGACCCGGAACTGGCGCGTTTTGGACAGTCTCGACCATGTCGATGTATCGCATGAACATTTTGCTGTCATCGGGACTTGCCAAGGCGATGAATTTTACCAGTAACTTCACTTCCTTGGTTGCGTTTGCACTGCTGGGGCATGTTAACTGGGCACTCGGTCTGACGATGGGTGTCTGCTTGATGTTAGGCGCTTTTATTGGGGCCCATTCTGCGATTCGCTTTGGTAGCCGGTTTATCCGTCCGATTTTTGTCACGGCCGTGGTCGTGCTCGCGGGTAAGCTAGCATTAGACGCATGGTTTTAAGGTAATTTAACAATCATGAAAGCCCAGCTCGAAACAATGCACCAGTTACTCGACCAACTGGCTAAGCGTGCCGCTGAGGTCGATAGACGTCGCGGAGAAGCAAACGCGCCTTTGTTCTCCATTCAGCTTTTTCAATGCCAAGGCAAGCTGCTCACCCCTTGTGTAAACGAAGCGCAGGGGCTGCTTAATGTGATGCGACGCGACGACGAGCAAGGGCTATTGACCGAAGCAAGAGCGACACATATTTGTGAAACCTTATTGGCACAAATCAGTGCGCTGCAACGTGAGCTGGCGACACTTCCATTACGTAAACAAGAACAAGCATCCCGTGGACGTCGTCGCCAATCCATAGGTGAACTTTACCAAGAGCTCGCCAAACACCAAGATTGGGAACGACGCTTGGAAGACAAACTCAGAGATGCGAATGCTAGCGTCGATGCAGCAAGCACTCCGGCAGTCCGCCAAGACTACCAGAAGCAAGTTTTAGCCCTAGAGCAACGCTTAGCCCGTTGCCGCCAAGCTCGAGAACGTATTGAAAGTACCATCAGTTATCGTGAGCGCAAGACCTAGGGGCGCACGGGGTAAACCCAACATCATATTAAATCTGTTACGGCATTAGCCAATACGCGCAAATCAGCACAAAGGAGCTTAGGGTGTTACCTCTGATTTACCATCCTATTTATTCTGACTTCCCACTCCCAGAAGGTCATAGGTATCCCCTTCAGAAGTACCGCCTTCTATACGAGCGTCTCAGCGCATGCAACTTGCCAGTCACGTTCGACCAACCGACAGCGGCAGACCGTCGGGTGATCGACCCCGTGCATGATCACGACTATATCAATCACTTAATCAAAGGCGAGCTACCGCTGGCCAAAATGCGTCGAATAGGCTTTCCATGGAGTGAGGCCTTAATCACCCGCAGTCTCACTTCGTTAGGCGGCACCACCTTGACCGTTGACCACGCGCTTGAGACCGGACTTGCCATTCATCTAACCGGTGGCTACCACCACGCTCACTACGATTTTGGCAGTGGTTTCTGTTTATTTAATGACTTAATGATTGCGGCACGCCACGCACTGTCTCACCCTGGCATAGACAAGGTGTTAATTGTTGATTGTGACGTACACCATGGCGATGGAACAGCCGCTTTAGCGGCAGACCACCCTGATATCATCACCTTTTCAGTTCATTGTGAGAAGAATTTCCCCTCGCGTAAGCCGCCGTCGACGATAGATTTACCGTTACCTAAAGGCACCGGTGATGATGACTACCTCAGCGCATTTTTGCCCTTGCTCGAACTCGCCATCGCGCAGTATCGTCCTGACATGGTCATTTATGACGCCGGGGTCGACATTCATCGGGACGATGCGCTCGGCTATCTCGATGTGTCAACAAACGGCATCTATCAGCGCGATCTAGGCGTACTCTCGTGTTGCAAGCACAACCAAATTCCTGTCGCGGCAGTCATTGGTGGTGGTTATCACGATAATCACGACACCCTCGTCCCACTTCATGAACAATTGATCCGTGCCGCGTTACACGTGACCGAAAAGCAATAAGGAGCCCTCATGAACAAAGAAGCATCCCACACCCCGAACGGCCTTGAGAACGCTCCCGATGACGTTAAGCTCGCCGTTGACCTGATTTATTTGCTCGAAAGTCATCAAATTGACATCGACGTTGCGCTGTCAGCCATTGATATGGTCAAAACAGACTTGCTCAATAAAAAAGGCAGCAGATCGACACAAAAATAGGCAGACATAGCGTGCTCGCTTCTTTCATGTGACGACATTTTCATCAAACCCACGTGTTTTTGATCACAATTTTACGCGCTCTGACATAGTCCGCCTTTAGTCGCTTTTAACGAAAATTTATGCAATATTGTATTTGACTAAATCGCGTAAGTTCAAGTAATTAGCATGAAAAGCATTACATTTTATTTACAGTCAATATCACCAAAATCAATATACCGAGCAGGTTAATTTTTAATCAAACCGCCCTTCTCATAGTGTTTTGTCTCACAAATATCGGTATTATCCGGTGCGCTCCGCGTTGTGTACCTACTCATTCAATCAAGGTGCATAACTAACGTGAGAGCACTCTGGCAACAGTCGAGCATGGATTCAAAATGCTGTTGCACACCACGCTGGTTCCACGTTAGGCCACCAACCTAACCGCCCCTCAAGATGGGGACCAGCCGTTCGCCTGCATGGACTGCAGTTAAGTCACATGGACAGTGGTTGTCGGCCTTGGCGCTTGTCGTCACCTTTGCAAACACTCGACTTTTCAAGCTCAAGGCGTCTCCCAACAGACGAAAAACAGAGTTTTATGATGGAACTACTAGAAAACCTATTTGTGTCCATAATCGATACAGGTAATAGCCTCCTTTGGGGAAGCGTACTGATTTACTTATTGATTGGTCTAGGTCTGTACTTCACTGTACGTTCCGGCTTTATTCAATTTCGTAACTTTGGCCATATGTTCAAACTCATGGCCAATAGCCGTGATGGCGCATCAGGCGGCATCTCTTCTTTCCAAGCATTTAGCACCAGCTTGGCGGCACGTGTAGGTACCGGAAACATGGCCGGTGTCGCTGTGGCGATTTACTTAGGTGGCCCTGGCGCTATCTTCTGGATGTGGTTAACCGCATTGGTCGGTATGGCCACCAGCTTTGTCGAATCCACCCTCGCGCAAGCTTACAAAGTCAACCACAAAGACAACAGCTATCGTGGTGGTCCGGCGTATTACATTGAAAAAGGTCTTGGTCAGCGCTGGCTCGGTATCGCCTTCGCCGTGTGTCTGATTATTGCATTCGGCCTGGCCTTTAACGGGGTACAATCCAACTCAATTGCCGCTGCAATGAATACGGCATTTGGAGTCAATGAACTCGCAGTCGGGATCGCAATTACACTGGTCACCGCACCGGTAATTTTTGGTGGTATGCGCTCAGTGGCGCGTGTAGCGGAGCTTATCGTTCCGTTCATGGCACTTGCGTATCTTGCCGTGGCACTGTTTGTCGTTGCGATGAATATCGAGCAGCTTCCTGCCGTTATCTCGATGATTGTTAAGAGTGCGCTGGGCGTTGAACAAGCTGCCGGCGGTGCGATGGGTTATGCCATTGCCCAAGCAATGATGCAAGGTATCAAACGCGGCCTGTTCTCGAACGAAGCCGGTATGGGTTCTGCACCCAATGCCGCAGCAACAGCCACCACCAAGCCTAACCACCCTGCTGCACAAGGCTATGTACAAATGCTGGGGGTGTTTGTCGATACCATTGTGATCTGTACTGCAACCGCCTCGATTATCTTGATGTCTGGTATGCTCGACCCAGAAAGTGGTCTTACCGGTATTGCACTGACTCAAGAAGCCTTGGTGAGCCAAGTGGGTGACTGGGGTGCAGGCTTTATTGCCATTGCGATTTTGTTGTTCGCCTTTACGTCTATCATTGCGAACTACTCGTATGGTGAATCTAACATCGAGTATATCTTCAAGTGTCGTAAAGCCATCACTTTGTACCGTATCGCGGTTCTCTCTATGGTATTGGTGGGGTCAATTACTGACTTGCCGTTGATCTGGAGTTTTGCTGACTTATCGATGGGTATGATGGCGGTGATCAACTTAGTGGCAATTGCGCTACTATCTGGCATTGCGTTTGCGTTGATGAAAGATTATGAAGACCAACGCCGAGCGGGTAAGAAGCCAACGTTTGATCGTACTAAGTTCCCGAAACTGGACAAGCAAATCGATAAAGACGTGTGGTAACAACACCGATCTGTCGGTATCAACCTACAAAAACCACCGTTCAAGCGGTGGTTTTTTTATCGTTAAAGTCAGTGCGGATCACCAAGTGAGCCAATAGGCAATTAACAGCGCAAACACAATGCACGCACCGGCATAAAAGCCCAACTCAATTTTACGTGCCGTCATGTCTTCGGCCTCTTCGGGCTTTAACGTGAGTCCCCAGTAAGCAAAGCCAATGCCTGATGACAACAACAACACCCCAAGGCCAAACACCAGCCCTTCTACTGCATGGATAAATGTCATGTGCTTTCCTCTGATTATCAGTCGCTGATGTTGTAGCACATTCTTATTGCACTGAAAACCAGCACTCGACGTGCTATCGCCTGTAAACGGGTCTACGAACCATCCGTGTCTATGGTTCAATCAAAAAGCGATAGCCGTCTTAACATTAGCTCCATACATCGCTAATCGGTGTGTCAGGGGAAAAGTCGTGGGCCACTTGAGCTTGCAACAGCTCTGCCGTGGCAATGGCATCGGTTAAGGCATGATGACTTTGATAAAAAGGCAGCTGATACCGAGTGCGGCTGTCGGCTAACCGAATTGACACCGGCGGACGACGCATAATACGGTCCATTAAGCTGCGCTTACCGGTGCGGTGCTTCCGCGCCTCAAGCTCCATCGTATCGACCATCGGAAAAATAATCCCTTCCCCTAAACGCTGCTTAATGGCACGGTCAAGGAACTCTCGCTCGATACGGCGGTAATGCACCACAACGATCGCACCGGCGAGCGCGCTTAGCAGTGGTTCAATCACATGAGAAAAGTCTGGTGCATTCATAATGTCTGAATGGGTGATGCCATGAATAACAATCGAAGACTCCGCCAGCGGCCGATTGGGATTCACAATCCAGTGCTGCGCCTGTTGGCAGCGAACGCGACTAAGGGTAAAAGGCACCAGCCCAATACTGACAATGGCATCCTTTTCACTGTCTAGACCCGTGGTTTCAAAATCGAGTGCAACAAAAGGTACATCCTTTAGAGGCGTATCTGGTGCTACCCAGCCTTGTTGATAAAACGCCTGTAACGTCTCATGTTTCACTTGCTCTCGTTTGGTATCCAGCATGGCTTGCCAGTCTACGTGTTGCGCCGGGGCTTTCTTTTTAAGGTCAAAATGCAACATGCCAACCCCTTATGACCGATTCGGCTGATAGCGGAATTTCAAGAACTTCTGAGCGTTACTTAAAATCTGGAATGCATCTTTGAGGTTACGGCGCTCAAAATCGGATAGATTCTCCGGTTCTACGTTGTTATCTGGATCACGCCCCGCTTCGATATCCAGCGCTTGGTGACGAATACGCACCATGGAAATAAATTCCATCGCATCTCGAAGGTCTGGCCCTCGGCCTTTGGGCAAGATCCCAGATTCAATAATGTCGTCTAAGCGCTCAAACGAGTTTTGTGAGCGCGAATCGATAGCTAATGCGTGTACACGGATAAGATCGGCTAATGGCGCTGTACCACGGCGTTTGAGGTTAATAGAGTTATTGTGTCGCCCATCTTGCTCCATCACGAAATCTTTGAAAAAGCCCAAGGGCGGGGTGCGGTTTAAGGCATTGCGCGCCATTGAGGCTAAAAAGCGATTATTGCGACGTGCACGGCGACCAATGAAGGCTTTGAGTTGCTCAGCCCAGTTAGTTCGACCATAGACACCATCTAAATCAAAGAAAATATTGCTGTCGAGTAACGAGCGTGGGCTCGGATTATCAATCCAATCGGCGAAGCATTGTTCCCACTCTTTCAGCGTTTTGCGCCACTCAGGGTTGGTCGCCATGATGTTACCGGTACAATAGGTATACCCGCAGGCATCAAGTCCATCAGACACGCGCTTCGATAGTGCCTCAAAGTACGCGTTATGCTCGTCGTGGTTAAAACTATCGTCCAAGATAATGGCATTGTCTTGATCGGTTACAATCAGCTGCTCATCGCGTGCCATCGACCCCATCGCCAAAAAGCAATACGGAATAGGCGGCTCACCCAGCTCTTCTTCTGCTAACTCCAACAGGCGCTGCTTAAAACTGCGGCCAATCACGGACATCGCAGACCCAATCATGTGTGAGTTCGCGTCCTCATTGACCATACGTACAAAGCAATCTTTGACTTGTTTGGCTAACACCACTAAATCGTCCACCGATTGTTGGCGGAAAATACTGGCGACGAGGAACAAGCTGTTTTGCGATTCGTAACGTGCAATATCCGATAGTGCGACCACACCCAGTGGTTTGCCATGTTGCAGTACCGGTACGTGGTGGAGGTTTGAGCGCAGCATGGTGAGCATGGCTTCAAAGATGTAGGCATTATGATCGAGGGTGATCAGCTGGGGCGACATGATTTCTTGTACCGGCGTTTCATAAGGCAAGCCTTCTGCTAACACGCGATTACGTAAGTCACGATCAGTAATGATCCCCAGCACTGGATTCAGGCCAGTTTCTGGATCTGGCTCATCGCCCATCACCAAAATTGACGAGACCGCTTCTTGCGACATAACTTGGGCTGCATATTGTACCGAGTCGGTACTATCGATCATCACGGGGTCGCGAATAATCAGCTTCTTAACCTTGGACGTCGTCAGATCATTGGCTTCATTATGGCTCGATACCGCCTGACGTAATCGCGTCCGGTCTTCGACCTCGACAAAATCGGCAAAGTGTTCAAATTCATCAAACAAGCGGTTAAATGTCGCCTCAGGGATGAAGTACACCAAGGTGTCTTCGATCGCCTTGGCGGGCATACGCACCCGGTTGTTCATCAAAAGCCCCATTTGACCGAAGATATCCCCCTCGGCGATACGGTTGTACAAGGTGCCATTACGACGATACAGCTCGACAGCACCGCTACGGATCATGGCTAAATCATGAATCTCATCGCCGTAGGCAAAAATCGTCGTGCCCGCTCGGTGATAACTAATTTCGATGCTTTGCGCGACCTCAGCAACCACCTCTTCGGGAATCGATTCAAAAGGGGCGTATTGGGAAAGAAATGTCGCAATTTCAACTTGTTCAGCTTCCATGATGCTCACCTAGCGTTGCGAGAAAGTGCAAGGGTATGCGGTTGACTATTTACAATAGATGAAACCTAAAAGCGTTGTCTCACCCATCACATATCAAAGTTGTTGGTAATAAAAAAGGCAGTCCCGAGGGCCTGCCTTTTTCATCATAGCTAACTGTTAGTTACTTAGCACGTACAGTTACTTAGCGCGCGGCTCTGATGCCAACCCTTTAAACAAGGAAGCCGTCGCCACCAAGAGTACAATCGTGAACGGGAAGCCGGTTGAAACCGCCATCGCTTGTAGGGCAACCAAGCCACCACCAAGGATAAGCGCCACCGCAACTAGACCCTCGAAAGACGCCCAGAAAACACGTTGTGGCACTGGCACGTTCACTTTACCGCCTGCAGAAATGGTATCGATAACCAATGAGCCCGAGTCAGACGAGGTCACAAAGAACACGATAACCAGAATGATACCGATGAATGAGGTAATCGATGCCAACGGCAAATCATCCAACATCGCAAACAGTTTCAGTGACAGCTCTGCATCAACAACTGCGGTGTAACCTTCGTTTACAAATTGACCAATCGCGGTGCCACCGAATGCGGTCATCCATAACACACAAGCAGCAGATGGGATCAGCAATACGCAGGTGATAAACTCACGCACTGTGCGGCCACGAGATACACGCGCAATAAACATACCTACAAATGGGGACCATGAAATCCACCATGCCCAATAGAACGAAGTCCAGCCCTGCGTAAAGTTGGCATCTTCACGTGCAAACGGCATAGACAGCGCAGGCAAGTTTTGAAGGTACGCGGCGAGGTTACCAAAGAAACCGGTCAAAATGGCTAGCGTTGGACCCACTGCAATCACAAAGATAAGCAGTAGCAGCGCAAGCAGCATGTTCACTTCGGAAAGGCGTTTCACCCCTTTATCTACCCCGGCAACCACAGACAGGATGGCCATCGCGGTGATACCCATGACAAGCAGCACCTCAGTGGTGTTACCCAGTGGGGTATCAAACAGATAGTGAAGACCAGCAGACGCCTGTGATGCTCCGAGACCCAATGACGTTGCAAGGCCGAAGAGGGTCGCGATGATCGCAAGAATATCGATCACGTGGCCGGTCCAGCCCCATACACGCTCGCCAAAGAGCGGGTAAAAGACAGAACGCATGGTCAAAGGCAAACCTTTGTTGTAGGCAAACAGAGCCAGACCTAGCGCCAAGACAGCGTAGATAGCCCAAGGGTGAAGACCCCAGTGGAAAATCGTTGCAGACATACCTAGGCGTCGAGCCGCTTCAGCATCTCCGGCTGCAGCACCTAACGGTGCCCAGTCGGTACGAATACCGTTTGCATCAACAGCGGTACCGCCCAATGAGGTTTGAAAGTGTGTTAACGGCTCTGAAACACCGTAGAACATCAAACCAATACCCATACCGGCGGCAAACAACATCGCAAACCAACCCGCATAGCTATAATCCGGCTTAGCTTCTGTCCCGCCGAGACGAACGCGACCCAAAGGTGACACAATCAGCACTAGACAGGCGATAACAAAAATATTACCTGCAGAAAGGAAGAACCAGTCTAGGTTCGAGGTCAACCAACCCCGAAGATCACCAAAAACAGGGCCGATTTGGTTTTGAAATGCCAAAGTGACAAATACAAAGGCCATAATGGCCAGCCCCGAGACCATAAATACTCGGTTGTGAATATCAAAACCAAACGGGCCAAGTTTAACGGCCACGTTATCCTGACCGACCTGGTAGTCAGTATCGATCGGGTTAACTTTCCCGTCCGGTTTCATCATATCTTCATGGCTTTTATCGCTCACGAGTTAACTCCTTAGTCCGTTTGTTCGGAAGCCTGTGAGTGTCGGTGGCCTGTGCGCTCAATTGGCCTTTTCATCGCAAAACGCGGATAAAAAAGTTGACCAGCAGCAAGAACCGCAACATCCACACAGCTCACTACCCTAACATAAATGCGTAACGATTTAATTAGGGCACTAACCAAATGTCGATTTTATAACCAGCTATTAATCAATATATCCACTCAATCCCAGACTAGACGCGGCCTAGAACTCATTTGAACTCTTTATTTCAGAGCTATAAAGGATCGTGTCATACACATTCCTCTTCTAGGTTTAGCGGAAATACGCCGTATCATAAAAAGAATTCATTGATAGTGCTCACAAAAAATACCTATGTTCACCAGCAAAACTTTTGATGGATCACAAAGACATCGTGAATAGCATGCGTCTGTTCAAGTACCTATCGTGAAGCCGCTCTGAGCTCGCACGACTCGCCTACGAGCGCATAACCTCCAAGCCACAAAAATGCAAAATAATGCAACAATATGATTTATTCGTGACACTTGTCACACTGAGAAAAATAAGTACAATACCGCCGCAATCGTTTTCCATCCCAGTTTAACGTTTGCGGAGCAAGCATCATGCAATTTGGCATCGGCCTTTTGGGGATTAGCGTCCTCTTTCTTATCGCGATTGGATTTTCAGAAAATCGTCGCGCGATCAACTGGCGTACCGTCGGTGGCGCTTTCGTTATTCAAATCGTCTTTGCCGGGTTTATTATCTCCGTCCCGCTTGGTCAGCGCATTCTGGCTAACGCATCAGAAGCCGTGTCCGCAATTATTAGCTTTGGCGATATTGGTGCTGAGTTTCTATTTGGTGATCTCGCGAAATTTAAACTTGGCTTTATCTTTGCTTTCAACGTTTTACCAACTATCGTCTTTTTCTCCGCTCTGATCGCGGTGCTTTACCATTTAGGGATCATGGCTTGGATTATTCGCCTGATCGGTGGCGTACTACGACGCGTACTCGGCACCTCGCGCACTGAATCGATGTCAGCCACTGCCAATATCTTTGTCGGATCGGTAGAAGCCCCTCTTGTCGTGCGCCCTTTTCTCGCCTCAATGACGCGCTCAGAATTATTTGCAGTCATGGTCGGCGGGTTAGCCTCCGTCGCTGGAGGCACCATGGTTGGATACGCAGGCCTCGGTGTTGAAATGAAATACCTGATCGCTGCCGCCTTTATGTCCGCACCAGCCGGTCTAATGATGGCAAAGATTATGGTCCCGCAGACCGAAGCGCCTATCAGCCATACCCAAGCGCAAGCCGAGCAAGATAACCACGATAAGCCTGTCAACTTGATCGATGCAGGCACACAAGGTGCTTTAAGTGGATTACAAATTGCGATGGCAGTCGGGGCTAGCTTACTGGCCGTGATCAGCATGATTGCGCTGATTAACGGCGGGTTGGGTAAACTTGGTCCTATGATCAATATGCCTCAGTTGAGCCTGGAGTGGATATTCGGCTATGTGTTTGCACCAGTTGCTTGGCTCATCGGTATTCCGTGGGGGGAAGCAATGACTGCGGGTACCTTGATTGGTAAGAAAATTGCGGTGAATGAATTTGTGGCGTTTGCTGATTTTATGAATCTAAAAGGTGCACTTTCTCCCCATAGCCAAGCCATTGTTACCTTTGCTCTGTGCGGCTTTGCCAACCTCACTTCGATCGCGATGTTGATGGGCGGACTGGGCGGTATTGTTCCAGAGCGCCGAGGTGATATCGCCAAATTAGGAATGCGTGCCATTCTTGCCGCCACCTTAGCAAATCTGATGAGCGCAACATTAGCAGGGCTGTATCTGACTTTGTAACCTCAATCACGCTAGATCGTTTTACCATCATTCTGACGGTTCAGTGTTTCTCACCAAGGACGGTGAGTGCACAAAAAAGCCTCGAAGAGAACGGGCTTCATCTGTTACACTTCATTTACTTAACGTAAAGAGATGTAGTCACCATGCGGTATCCTTGGATTCTTTTTGATGCAGATGAAACACTGTTTCACTTTGATGCGTTTGCAGGACTGCAACGCATGTTTTCACACTATGATGTCGATTTCGACCAACACGCCTTTGCCGAATATTCAGAACTAAACAAACCTTTGTGGGTGCAATATCAAAATGGCGAGATAGACGCACACACACTGCAAACCAAACGCTTTACCCATTGGGGAAAGCGGCTTAGAGTGGCACCGACAACGCTAAATCAGCACTTTTTGGATGCCATGGCCGAAATCTGTGAGCCACTCCCAGGCGCAGAAGCATTGCTAAACGCGATTCGTCCACACGCACACATTGGTATTATCACCAATGGCTTTACCGCGTTACAGGATGTCCGTTTAGAAAAAACAGGGTTCAAGCCAGCCATTTCTACTCTCGTGGTATCCGAGCAAGTCGGTTTTGCCAAACCTGACCCACGCATCTTCGAGCATGCTTTTGCAAAGATGGGCCATCCTCCTAAGTCTCAAATCCTTATGGTCGGCGATAACCCAATGGCCGATGTCCTCGGTGGCATGCGCGCAGGAATAGACACATGCTGGTTGAATCGCAACAAAAAGCCCCTGCCAGAAGGCGTGACGCCCACCCACCAAGTGGACTCACTGCATGCGCTCCAAGCGTGGCTCATGCCTGACAACGCCTAATCATAAAAAAAGAGAGCCAATGCTCTCTTTTTTGCTTTCCAACGATGTCTTTGCCTAATGGGGCAAATTAGCTGCGGTCACCGGCAACAAAAGCGGCTTTTTCTGCTTGTTGGCCTTGGTCGGTATTTGCAACATAAGTCACTGAACCACTGTTTTGGTCTTGGCTGTAAATGAATACACGACCTGATTCGTCAGTCACTTTGCTGTCCATGCTTTTTGAGCTGGTCACTTTCGCGCCTTTAACGGCTTGACCTTGTTCAGTCACTGATACCCAAGCACCGCCTTCTGCAGGTTGTACGTCAAGGTTAAGACCGCTCGCCATTACTGAGGTTGATGCGAGTGTCAGTGCAAAAATAGCTGCTAATTTTTTCATGATTGTTTCCTCTCTCGTTGTCGATTGATTGTTATTAAACGCCAATCTCGGTGACCAATTGTCACCACAATGTCTCTATTTGAAGATTTTCTTTGCGACCTTTCGTCGCGGGACGAGAGAGAAGGTACGCCGATAAAAGTGTGCTCACAATCACGTTTATGCGAATGACTTGTTCGAAAAATTGCACGTGATTTCACGATCAATCAGGCGTAAAAGATCATAGATGTGTGCCTCTCCTTGCCTACCAAAAGTGATCCTCTTTGCCGTTTCACTCGTTTTGCCAAGAGCCATGACATTCCTGAGCAGTCACTCACTGTCATTGTTGATGATGGTTTGGTGAGGAATGACTAATCGATGAAAAGGAGAGCAACATGCTAAAACGTACCTTCACGAAATTTGCGGTGACTGCCGCCTTGATTCTAGGAATGGGAAGCGCGATGGCTGCGCACCACAAAGGCGGCCACGATATTGTGGACACAGCCGCAAAAAATGATGACTTTTCTACCCTTGTGGCCGCAGTCAAAGCTGCAGGGTTAGTGGATACCCTCAAAGGAGAAGGGCCATTTACCGTCTTTGCGCCCACCAACGCAGCATTCGCTAAACTGCCAGAAGGGACGGTGGACATGCTTCTCAAGCCCGAAAACAAGGATAAGCTTGTCGATATCCTCACCTATCATGTCGTGCCGGGTAAGGTAACCGCGGAACAAGTGATGGGTATGTCGTCCGCCACCACGGTACAAGGCCGTGACATTATGATTAAGACCTCTTATGGCAAAGTTAAAGTCGATAACGCGACTGTAACCAAAGCCGATATTATGACGTCAAACGGTGTCATTCATGTGATTGATACCGTGATCATGCCTTAGCGACCACGCTACTGAGCCTACGATTGTACAGATAGTGATTTGACCTGTGCGGTCAGTCGTCAGTGACAAAAAAGCCTGCTCCATGAGCAGGCTTTGTCGTTGGTTAGGATTTATTCGCTGACGTGAGTCAAGCCGCTTGGCTATCGCACGACTGCTGATACTTGCCGAGCAAGGCATGGTAGAAATCGTGATCGGAAAGCGTGCCAACCAATTTGCCATTTTCTACCAGTAGCACGGGTTTGTTGGTGTGATAGCGGATTTCAATCGCATCACGCATTTCGATATCAGGCGATGCCATTACAATGGTATCCGAGCTTACTTGTGATAAGTTTTCCATGTCTTTTTTCCATTCAGCCACACGCAAATGCTGTGTGCCCGCCATGGCCGACAATGCTCCCTGAGGCTCTACTGTCACCCAGATATCACGCTGATCGCACACCTTCCAACGGTTTTCAACGTGCGGCATGGTGTCGATATCTTTCATCATTGAGCGACCTTTCAGTACGTTCAATGGATTAGTGTGTGCCACAAAGTCGCGAACATAGTCCGTTTCCGGGCGCAGAACAATGTCTTCAGGCTTACCGTGCTGAATAAGCTGACCGGACTCCATGATGGCAATGTTGTTACCAATTTTCAGTGCCTCGTCCAGATCGTGGCTCACAAACAAAATCGTTTTGTTGAGTTTTTTCTGCAGCTCCAGTAGCTCGTCTTGTAGCTGAGCACGGATCAAGGGATCCAGTGCGGAAAACGGTTCATCCATCAGTAGAATGTCACTGTCCATCGCAAAAGCACGGGCCAAGCCAACACGCTGCTGCATACCGCCAGACAGTTCATGTGGATACTGATAGGCCCAATCCGCCAATCCCACCATTTCAAGTTTTTCTAATGCTTGCTTACGGCGTTCTTTTTTACTGATGCCTTTCATTTCTAGACCGAAGGCAACGTTATCCACCACAGTTAACCAAGGCATCAGAGCGAATTTTTGGAATACCATTGAGGCACGGTTGGTACGCAGATGACGCAGCGTTTGTGCATCCACACTCGCCATATCCACCATTTGGTCACCATCGCGCACCTCAAGGCTGCCACGGCTAATCGGGTTAAGGCCATTCACCGCCCGTAACAAGCTCGATTTACCTGAGCCAGATAAGCCCATCAATACGCAAATCTCACCTTCTTTTACATTAAGTGACACATTGTCCACACCCACGACTTGACCAGTTTGATCGATGATCTCTGATCGCGTTAAGCCTTTGTCGAGCAGGTCGAGTGCTGGTTGTACGTTGTCACCGAAAACAACATCAAGATTTTTAATTGCGATTGCGTCCATGGTATCCCCCTTATTCGTTGCCTTGGTTTGGTGCTTTACACAGGCGGTCAAGAATGATGGCTACCAATACAATCGCCAGACCCGCTTCAAAACCTTGAGAAATGTTGACAGTGTTTAGTGCGCGAACCACTGGCTTACCGAGGCCGTCAGCCCCCACTAGTGCGGCGATAACTACCATCGACAGTGACAACATAATACATTGCGTCACACCCGTCATAATGCTTGGCAGTGCCGCGGGCAATTCCACTTTAAACAAAAGCTTCATGCGGTTGGCGCCAAATGCACGGCCAGCTTCCACCAACTCCTCTGGCACACGTGTAATGCCGAGATAGGTCAAACGAATCGGTGCCGCAATCGCAAAGATGATGGTGGAAATCAGTCCCGGTACAATCCCTAAGCCGAACAGAACCAGCGTTGGAATCAAATATACAAAAGGCGGTACCGTCTGCATTAAGTCCAAGAGTGGACGCATGATGGTATACGCTAAGGGCCGGTGAGCAGCCATTATCCCAAGCGGTATGCCAATTAATACGGAAATCGTTGTCGCGGCAAACACCAGAACAAAGGTTTCCAGCATCTCTTGCCAGTAGCCCAGGTTGAGGATCAACAAGAGCGCACTCACAACAAAGATCACGATGGAAATTCGACGCTGCAGGTACCACGCTAACGCAGCTGTCATGATGATAGGCATTGCAGGTGGCATCCATTTAAAGATGTCGACCAAAAACATGATGCTGGTATCTAAACCAATCGAGATGGCATCAAAGAAGCCCGCGGCGTTCATGGTTAACCAGTCAACGCCATTTTCCATCCATTGACCGAGTGGGATCTTGTTATCTGTAATAATATTCACAATAAAACCTTAGGGGGCGGCGATTAAACCGCCCTCTCCTTCTACACTTTTTTGTTACGCTTCAGTCTTTTTAAGATATTCAGTCACAGCTTCTACGGCATTTTTACCGTCTAGTGTGGTGATACCATCTAGCCACTTGTTCAACACACTTGGGTTGTTACGTAGCCATTCGCGCGCTGCAATCTCTGGTTTCTCGCCGTCATTCAGGATTTTGCCCATCATTTCGTTTTCCATCTTGAGGCTAAACTCAAGCTGCTCGAGCATTTGACCCACATTCGAACATTGCTCGACATAGCCACTACGAACATTGGTATGAACCGTGGCACCGCCGTAGTTAGGGCCGAAGTAGTCATCTGCACCAGACAGATACTTCATATCAAAGTTGCTATTCATTGGGTGTGGGGCCCAACCTAGGAAAGCAACCCATTTGTCGCGGCGAACGGCACGCGAAACCTGTGACACCATGCCCGCTTCGCTTGATTCGATCAGGCGGAAATCTCCCAGATTGAAATCATTAGTATCAATCATTTTTTGGATTTGACGGTTACCGTCGTTACCAGGCTCGATGCCATAAATGCGTGAGTCGAATTTGTCAGCGTATTCCGCGATATCTGCAACACTGGTCACGCCTGCTTCGTAGACGTACTTAGGTACGGCAAGCGTGTATTTAGCGCCAGTCAGGTTGGCACGAACACTATCGATCGAGCCTTCATCTAGATATTTTTTAATATCGCCCGTTTGGGTTGGCATCCAGTTACCGAGGAATACGTCGATGTCGCCCGACGCCAGAGATGAAAAAGTTACAGGCAGTGACAGCAAGTCTGTCTCTGTTTTGTAGCCCATGCCTTTTAGCACTTCTG
This sequence comes from Salinivibrio sp. PR932, assembly GCF_001996125.1. Classification (NCBI taxonomy): domain Bacteria; kingdom Pseudomonadati; phylum Pseudomonadota; class Gammaproteobacteria; order Vibrionales; family Vibrionaceae; genus Salinivibrio; species Salinivibrio sp. PR932. The sequence goes on from NZ_MUFM01000025.1 coordinate 18,625, forward strand.
TGGTGATGGCTGTGGTTGAGGTCACGTCCGTCCAACCGATATCCGAGAAACGTACCGTCTCACATTGGTTGGCAGCAGCGCTAAACGCCACCATAGAGCTCAGGCCAACCGCGGTCATCAGGGTTTTGGTGGTCTTACGTTTGTTCATTGACATCTTGGATTCCTTGTAATGCTTACTGATTAGTTTCCAGTGAAGGCGCACCTTCGGTGGCTTTCTCACTTTGCGCGTTCTGATTGCGTTGCTTCTGCTGCCACTCAGCCGCAATCCATACTGGCACCTGCTCAGCAGGCAAGAGTGGCTTGTCGAGAATCATGTCAGCGGCGCGCTCCGCTACCATGATGGTTGGGGCATTCAAGTTGCCATTTGGAATGGTGGGGAAAATCGATGAATCCACCACGCGCAAACCTTGAATCCCTCGAACACGGCACTGCTCATCGAGTACCGCCATCGAATCGTTGTCTGCACCCATTTTGCAGGTACACGATGGGTGATACGCACTTTCCACGTTCTCTTTCACCCAACGATCAATCGCTTCGTCTGTGGTGACATCACGACCCGGTTGAATCTCTTCACCACGGAAGGGATCCATAGCACTTTGATCCATGATTTCACGGGTCAAACGAATGGTGTCGCGCCAGTCTTGGCGATCTTGTTCGGTAGTAATGTAATTAAACAGGATCGACGGTTTATCTTGCGGATCCGCTGACTTGATACGCACATGGCCGCGGCTTTCAGGCTTGTTTGGGCCCACATGGACTTGAAAACCATGCCCATCAAACGCCGCTTTACCGTCGTAACGCATCGCTGCAGGTAAAAAGTGGTACTGGATATTTGGCCACTTCAACCCTTTGCGTGAACGGATAAAGGCACATGATTCAAAATGGTTGGTGGCACCCAAGCCTTTACGGGTCAAGATCCACTCAGTACCGATCATTCCCTTGCTAATTAACCCCAGCTTGCTGTTGAGCGTAATCGGCGCTTTACAATGGAACTGGAAGTAAACTTCGAGGTGGTCTTGCAGGTTTTCACCCACACCCGGCAACTCATGCTTGACGTCAACACCGGCATTTTCCAGTACGTCACGTGCGCCAATACCTGAAAGTTGCAGCAGTTGCGGTGAGCCCACTGATCCCGCGCTGGAAATGACTTCTTTGTCTGCCATCACGCGTTCAATTTTGCCGCCTTTTTCAAATTCCACACCTACCGCACGTTTGCCTTCCAGCAAGACACGACGAGTCACAACACCCTTTTTCAAGGTCAGATTGCTGCGCTTCAGCGCGCGACGTAGGTAGGCATTTGACGTTGAAGCGCGCACACCCTTATCAACCGTCATATGCATCGGCCCAAAGCCTTCTTGCTGATAACCGTTGTAATCTTTGGTTTCTGGATAGCCTGCTTCGACACCCGCATCAATAAATGCTTGATAAAGCGGGTTGAGTTTCATGTCGTTGCCGTTACACGTACCGACAGGGCCCTGACCACCACGGTAAGTATCTTCACCGCCTGACCAGCTTTCTGCACGTTTGAAGTAAGGCAAGCAGCTAGCGTAATCCCAGCCATTGGCACCGTGCTCAACCCATTCTTCGAAATCGCAAGCGTGACCACGCACATAGACCATGCCATTAATAGATGAACTACCACCCAGCACTTTACCGCGTGGGCAATGTAGCTGACGGCCATCCAAGCCTGGCTCAGGCAAAGACTCAAACTGCCAAGCATAGCGTTTGGTATTCATGGGATAAGACAGCGCCGTAGGCATCTGAATAAAAATGCTTTTATCGGTGCCACCGGCTTCAAGCAATAGCACTTGATGTTCGCCGGACTCGGTGAGCCGATCCGCCAGCACACAGCCGGCCGAACCCGCGCCGACGATAATATAATCGTAGCGTTGTGACATATTGGTCGCTCCGTTAACTGAGGTTAGGCGTATGGGCTAGCGAAATCGCCTAGCTCAATCAGTACACTCTTGGTTTGGGTATAGTGAGTCAGGGTCTCGACACCATTCTCACGGCCGATGCCTGATTGCTTGTAGCCACCGACAGGCATTTCTGCTGGCGAATCACCCCAGGTGTTCACCCAACAAATACCGGCTTCAAGCTGATGGATCACGCGATGCGCACGCGACAGGTTTTGGGTAAAGATGCCCGCTGCCAACCCATAATGGGTATTGTTGGCACGACGAATGACCTCTTCCTCGTCTGAGAAACGCAACACTGACATCACAGGGCCAAAGATCTCGTCGCGCACATGCGCCATGTTGTCATCACAATCGGTGAAGATAGTCGGGGCCACAAAGTTACCTTTGTCGAGACCATTCTCCATTAAGCGTTCGCCGCCAGTTAGCAGGGTGGCACCACTTGCTTTCGCGCCTTGAATGGCCGTCATCACTTTTTCAAGGTGCTCGGTTGAAATCAATGCACCAACTTGGGTGTTCATATCCATTGGATCGCCGACGACCAGTTTCTCGGTGCGCGATTTCAGCTGCTCGACAAACGCGTCATAAATGCTGTCGTGAACAAAGACACGGGTACCGTGTGTACATACCTCACCTTGGGTATAGAAGTTGGCGACCATAGCCGCAGATACCGCATTGTCTAAATCCGCATCATCAAACACGATACAAGGTGACTTACCACCCAGTTCCATGGTGACTGATTTCAGGGTCTTCGCGGCATCACCCATCACGGTCTTACCGGTACCGACTTCACCGGTGAAAGAAACCTTGGCAATCTCTGGGTGTGCTGTCAGCATTTGGCCAACACGATAATCACCTTGCACCACATTGAATACGCCGTCAGGCATACCGGCTTCAGTGAAGATCTCTGCCAACTTAAGGGCTGTAAGCGGGGTTTCTTCCGATGGCTTGAATACCATGGCATTGCCTGCCGCCAATGCTGGCGCTGATTTCCACATCGCAATTTGAATCGGATAGTTCCACGCACCAATGCCTGCACACACGCCAAGTGGCTCACGACGGGTGTAGAAAAATTGGTTGTCAGACAGCGGTTGCTGCTCACCTTGCATGGATGGCACCAGATTGGCGAAATATTCAATCGCATCAGCACCGGTTACCACATCAACCTCAATCGCTTCTTGCAACGGCTTACCCGTATCAAGGACTTCCAGTTTCGCCAGTTCATCATTGCGCTCACGCAACAAAGCAACCGCCTTCAATAGAATTCGGCTACGCTCCATCGCGGTCATGCGAGACCAAACGGCAAAGCCTTCTTTTGCGGCATCAATCGCTTTCTGCACATCGTCTGCAGAAGCTTGGCCGATCTGTGCCAGTGTTTCACCCGTTGCAGGGTTCACGGTGGCAAAGTATTCACCACTGGATACGTCAGTTAACTGACCATTAATAAAAAGCGTTTTCGCGTCCATGATTAATCCTGAATTCTTTTCTGTTCGTGTGTGCATGTCAGCTGCTATCCCGGGTTAGCCCTGAGGACGACCATAAAAGGTCAGTTGCTTATCTAAATAGTCATTGATAATGGTGCGAGCGTTATTGGCATCAATACCTTTAGGGTTCAATGCACCGCGCAACCAAATACCATCAATCAATGCTGCAATCCCCTGAGCAACCATGACAGCCTGCTCGACCGGCAATAGCGCTTTAAGCTCAATACGCAAATGCGACAGCAAGCGCTTCTCGTTCACGCGCTGTAAACGATGTAACTCATTGTCATGCATGGCATATGACCAGAACGCGAGCCAAGTTTTCACCACATCGGATTGGGCCTGAAAACCTTCAAAGTTCGCGTTAATGATCGCATTAATACGCGCTTGGTGGTGATGACGAGGGATCCCACGCAACGTGTTAATGACAGTGGCTGAAAGCTCGCGCAATACCACGCGCATTGTTTCTTCCAGCAAACCATGCTTACCACCAAAATAGTGGTTGATAATGCCTGTTGATACGCCGGCTTCCTTACTAATCAAAGAGATACTTGCCGCATGTAGACCAACGCGACCAATCACAGTCATGGTGGCTTTAACGAGCTGCGGTTTACGTACTTCCGGCATCCCTACCTTAGGCATTGTTGCTCCCATTCGTTTTTAATTGAACGATTAGTTAAATATAATCTTACACGCTAATATTTAGATCNGATAATGCCTGTTGATACGCCGGCTTCCTTACTAATCAAAGAGATACGTGCCGCATGTAGACCAACGCGACCAATCACAGTCATAGTGGCATTAACGGGCTGCGGTTTACGTACTTCCGGCATCCCTACCTTAGGCATTGTTGCTCCCATTCGTTTTTAATTGAACGATTAGTTAAATATAATCTTACACGCTAATATTTAGATCTCAAATAGATTTTTTAACCAAATCGCTACACGACCAACCCTCAAAAAACAGAAACATACAACTACAACAATGATTTAGGTCAATTTCAAAAAGGTTTGTTCCAGATCAAATCTTTTGTGCTGATAGCAGTATTTGTGAACAAATCGGTCGAAATTCCACCACAAAGCTATGGTGGCGCAGGAAATAGTAAGGGGAATAAGGATTCATTTTCACTCAATGCGGGCCGAAACCAACCGCGAGTCAAGGATTCAAAACACGCTCAACGCTGAGCCAAAAATGCGAAAATGAGCGACAAAACGCAAAATTTAACCGACGTTATCTACAAAAAGAGGAGGGACGCCAGTCTGAAAGCACGCATCAGCTGATCACAAACCATGATGGGCCACTCCAGCTAGAGCGTCGAGAAGCACAAACTATAACGAGATATAACCTTTCGCGCGACCAATATTTAGGGCCCGAAATATTGATCAAAAAGGCTGGTTACCGCTAACCGTTTTATCGTGACGGGCATACCATCGCTATCACACTCAAACGCCGAGCAAAAAAAAGCCCAGCGTCTATCGCTGGGCTCATCGACTAGGGGTGTGTTACGTATGGCTTACTCGTAGTTAAGCTCGGTGGCTTTTCCTGAGAAGACACGGTACACAAAGAGGGTGTATAAGAAGATCATCGGTAGCACGAACATCGCACCGTAACCGACAATCAACAGGGTACCAGTGGCACTCGCCGCCTCTTTCGCCGTCATCACGCCGGGGATAATGTCAGGGAAGAAGCTGTATGCTAAGCCAAAAAAGCTCATTGCAAACAAAATGATCGCGCCAATGAATGGGAACTGATAGCCCACATCATTTTCGACCGGTACGTGACGCAGATAGCGGTCTACCAACAACATAATGGCAAGACACACCAGTGGCACGGGTGCCAGTAATAAAATCTCAGGGAAGCCAAACCAACGCTCGGCTACTGTCTCACTCACCAGCGGATTGACAATACTGATAGCTAATACGCCAAGCGCCGCAAGCCAGCCACCGCGGCGAGACCATTTCGCCGCGCGCTTTTGCAAGTCCCCTTCCGTTTTCATCACCAGCCAAGTGCCACCAATATAGATGTAGGCGGCGGTCACACAAAGGCCACTTAACAGTGCGAACAAATACGCCCCTGTGCTGTCATCAAACGCCAGTACATAGCGGCCAATCATGTAGCCTTGTGTCATCGACGCGATAAACGAGCCCGCTTTAAAGCAGCGATCCCAAAGGTCTTTGCGCTCTGGTTTCACTTTGGCACGAAAATCAAACGACACACCACGTAGAATAAGACCCGCCAGCATCACGGATGTAGGCAAATACAACTCGGTCAAAATCATGCTGTGTGCCGCAGGAAAGGCAATCAACAACAAACCTACCGCCAGTACCAACCACGTCTCGTTCGCATCCCAGAATGGGCCAATCGATGCAATCATACGGTCTCGCTGCGCTTGGTTGCAGCTCGGCAACAGCATCCCCACTCCAAGGTCGTAGCCATCGAGCACGGCATACATAAATACCGAGAAGCCAAACAGCAGCAGATAAATTTCAGGCAGATAAGGAGTTATGCTCATGCGTTCACCTCTTTATTCGGCTGAGCGTGGTTGTCTGACTGGTACTCGGGCAGACGTTTTTTGGCTAAGAAGAACAAGGTACGGATATACGCCACCATCAACACCGCGTAGAGCGTAAGGTAGATAGTTAACGTAATGCCGACATGCGAGCTTGCCACGGGTGTCACCGCATCCGCGGTTTTTAGCACCCCCTGCACTAGCCAAGGTTGACGACCGATCTCTGTGACATACCAGCCTGAAAGCGTGGCTACCCAACCCGAGAATGTCATGGCGACCAGCCCCATCAGATGCCACTTCGGCATCGGTTGATTACGCCATACGCGATAAGCGGTAAACCAGCTCACCACCAGCATAAGCACACCCACTCCGACCATAATGCGGAAGCCGAAGAACAATGGCTTCACCGGCGGATGATACTCAAAGCTTTCTAAGCCTTTGATCTCACCGTCGAGTTTGTGAGTCAAAATCAAGCTCGCCAGATTCGGGATCCCCACTTCAAAGTCGTTAGAGCGTGTTTCTTCGTTTGGAACCGCAAACAGCAGCAAAGGCGCGCCCTGCTCGGTTTCCCACACACCTTCCATCGCCGCGATTTTTTGTGGCTGATGCTCGAGTGTGTTTAGGCCGTGCATGTCACCAACAAGCACCTGCAATGGGATCAGAATTGCTGCAGCGGTAATACCCACTTTCAAAGGCTTGTCCGATACGCCTGAAGTCGGTGACTTTAATTTCTGATAAGCAGAGATCCCCGCGATTAAGAAAGAAGCGGTCAAACCAGACGCTAATAGCATATGGCTTAAGCGGTATGGCATCGACGGATTGAAAATCACTTCAAACCAGCTAGTTGGGTGCACCACACCATCAATGATTTCAAAACCGGTTGGGGTATGCATCCAGCTATTGAGCACCAAAATCCAGAATGCAGAAATGGTGGTACCAATCGCCACGAGCAGGGTTGCGAGGGTATGAACCCAATTCGGCACACGGTTCTTACCAAACAACATAATGCCAAGGAAGGTGGCTTCCATGAAAAATGCCGTCATCACTTCATAACCCAATAATGGGCCAGCGATGTTGCCGACTTTCTCCATAAATCCGGGCCAGTTGGTCCCGAATTGGAAGCTCATCGTGATGCCGGACACTACGCCCAGCGCGAAGGTCAACGCAAACACTTTGACCCAGAAGTAATAGGTATCTAGCCAGATTTGCTCACCGGTACGGTTATATCTGAACTTGAAAAACACCAGCATCCACCCTAAGGCGATCGTTATAGTGGGAAAAAGGATGTGAAAGCTGATGTTGGCCGCAAATTGGATCCGCGACAACATTAAGGTATCTAACATGACATTACCCTCAGGAGTTTAACTGCCCGATTGTTCGTTGGACTTACTGTGAAACAACTTGCCAGACAGCTCGAGAAGCTTGCCGACACTGCTGCCCAGTTTCATCAGGTTCTTCAAATGCTCAGGTTTCATTTGCTGAACATCGTCAAACCAATGGTTAAACAGCTCGAGAAGATCGTGGATCTCATGCAACTGCTTAACCGAATGACTCTCAGCGTCATCTTCACTTCGCATAAAGTGTGCACGCAGCATAGATAAGGTGGGATCCACCTCTCGCTTCTTCCTCTCAGCGAGTACCTGCTGCGCCAACTCCCAGATGGTGCCGTTAGGCACAAAGTAATCCTTTCTATCTCCGGGGGTACGCTGTGAGCGAATCAAGTTCCAGCCGTGCAATTCTTTGGTTGCCATGCTGACATTGCCACGAGATATATTGAGCGCCGACACAATGTCATCGGCACTTAACGGTTTTTCACTCAACACAATCAGTGCCAGCATTTCGCCGACCGAGCGGTTAAATCCCCACCGACTTCCCATTTCGCCGAAATGCATCACCACATTTCTTAGCTCTTGCGACAGCTCCATCTTGATCTCCCTCACAGTGCTTCTGGGGAATGATACGGAGTTTCTTTGCTGAGGATCAATGAATATTTCGAATTTTCAGAAATTATTGAAAATAAAAAAGTCGATTTGTAACAAGGAATGAAGGAGAGTTATGAATACGTTACATTTGCGGGAAGGAGAATCGACTAAGACTGCATAGGTTAAGCGCTTTCGCCGCACAGCGAAAGAGCGATGACATACTCAGATACATATTTGATAGATTTATAAACAACGGTAGTCATTTGAATCACCAACAAATAAGGTAGCTATCATTATGAGCGATGAATAATTTTCTGGAAAAACTGCGCCTAGCCTTACTCGGACATCTACACTTTTACGAGCATATGTGGAGTCTATAAAAAGGTAATGACTCCGCGGGTTTGGACAACGGGAAGTAAGTAGTTATGTTCAAAAAGACTCAACGCGCGCTAGACGCTTGCCAGAAAGAAAAAGCAGAGCTTCAAGCAGAGCTTAATGCTCTCCAACAACACATCGCCTCAATTTTATTTACGCCCGACGGGACGGTCATCGATGTGAATGATCGTTTACTTGCCATTATCGGTTACCAGCGAGACGAGGTAATCGGTCAGCATCACCGCGCAGTCTGTTTTGAGGACACGGCAAACTCGTCAGAATATCGCCAATTCTGGCAAGCACTGGCGCAAGGAAAATCTCAGCAAGGCGTGTTTAGACGCCGCCACAAAGAGGGGCATGAAATCTGGATGGAAGCAACCTATGTGCCCATCAAAGATGAAAATGGGAAAGTCACCAAGATACGTAAACTTGCCGCTGACGTTACCCAGCGATACCAACAATCAAAGCGTCAAGACGCTATATTGGAAGCCATTGATCGCTCATTGGCAGTAATAGAATTTGAGCCGGACGGTACTATTATTCGCGCCAATAAAAATTTTCTTAGTACGGTCCACTATAAAGACAGTGAGATTATCGGTCAGCATCACCGTATTTTTTGCGACCAAGACTTCTACGATGAGCTCCCCCACTTTTGGCAATCACTGGCAGACGGTCAATTCACCGCAGGACAATATTTACGCCGCGATAAATACGGCAATGAGGTATGGCTAGAAGCCACGTACAACCCTGTGTTCGATGCCAATGGACGAGTAGTGAAAGTGATTAAATTTGCTACTAACATCACAGATACCGTCAAGAAAAATCAGGCTGTGAATCATGCAGCTGAACTGGCTCAAGCGTCGTCTGAGCAAACGCTAAAAGACAGTGAAAGCGGTAGCGTGCTATTGCAAGAAGCGGTGCAGCTATCGCAAAACGTTTCTGAACAAGCAATAGAAGCCTCCAACCAGGTCAATCAGCTGAACCAACATGCGCAAAGCATTGAAAACATCGTCACCACCATCAAACAAATTGCCGAGCAAACCAATTTGCTCGCATTGAATGCCGCTATTGAGGCTGCTCGAGCCGGTGAACAGGGACGTGGTTTTGCGGTCGTGGCAGATGAAGTACGCGGTTTATCACAGCGAACCAGTAAATCGACCACCGAAATCGCGGATGTGGTTGATGAAAACCTGCAACTGATTAAGGGGGTCAGTGAGGCGATGGAAAGAGTAAGTGAACAGTCCACGCTCGGACAAGAAAAAGTCACGGCGGTGGATGAAGTGATGAAAGATATCCATGCCGGTGCGCAAGAAGTCTCGGATACGGTTCGAGGACTGACTCACTGAATAAAATACACATCGTCAACGGCCGTATAGATAACTAATAACCTAACACCGAGCCATTGGATTATGCGTCAACAATCAGATGAGATTAGCGTGCCAGATATACCTTGCCAGCCATCGTCCGAGTTACGCCTATCGGAGCTCATTGTCGCGCTGAGTACGGCGCTCGACATGACCGAAGGTCAACCTCCCGAGCACTGTATGCGTTGTGCTTGGATGGGCATGAAGCTGGCCGATGCGCTCGATTTTTCGCCCCAGCAGCGTCACGATCTTTTCTATGCCTTGCTGTTAAAAGATGCGGGGTGCAGTAGCAATGCCGCACGGATCTGCGAGCTTTATCTCACTAACGATTTATCCTTTAAGCAACGCTATAAAATTGTCGATGGCAGTTTATCTAGCGTGCTCAATTTCGTGCTCAAAAATACCGGTGTTAAACGGAGCTTCATGGAAAAGCTTTCCACGACGTTAGATATCATACGAAACGGGGATATGTATGCCCAGGAGCTGATTGAAACCCGTTGTACGCGTGGTGCAGAAATTGTGCGTGAACTAAGGTTTAGCGAGGCAGTTGCCAACGCGGTTTACGCCCTAGACGAGCACTATGATGGAGGTGGACGCCCTGACAGTTTAAGCGGTGACGCGATCCCTCTTTATGCACGTATCGCTTTGATGACCCAAGTTATTGATGTTTTTCGCACCGAATCCGGCATTGAAGCGGCACTACAAGAAATCAAAGCGCGGCGAGGAACTTGGTTTGACCCTCACCTGGTAGATACATTTATTGAATGCGCTAACGCCCCCCACTTTTGGCAGCACCTTGATGCCCCCCAACTGAAAGAACAGGTCCTATCGATGGCTCCTGCTACCGCAACGGTGTGGGTGGATGACAACTACCTTGATGCGATAGCCGCTGCCTTTGGCCGTATTGTCGATGCCAAGAGCCCGTTCACGTCCGGCCATAGCGAGCGAGTAGCTGTGTATGCAAGCTTGATCGCAGACGAGCTTGGCGTGAGCGAGCAGGACAAAAAGTGGCTCAAGCGCGGCGCGTTGCTCCATGACGTCGGTAAACTGGGTGTTAGCAACGATATTCTTGATAAACCCGGTAAACTTGACGACGACGAGTGGGAGCAGGTCAAGCAACATGCCGCATTGAGTAAAACGATTCTCTCGAAGATCCAGCAATTCCACGATCTCGCCCAATTCGCGAGCGCGCACCATGAGAAGCTCGATGGTACCGGTTACCCCGATGGAGTACAGGGCGGGGATATATCACTTCTAACACGCATCATTACTACCGCGGATATATTCGACGCCATCACTGCAGAGCGGCCGTATCGTGGTCCTATTCCCGTGGATAAGGCGCTGAGTATCATGCGTGAAGAGGTGGATACGGCAATCGACCAACGGTGTTTGGATGCGCTCATTGCTGGACTCGATACCCTTCCCGATCACTTTATGGTCCACGACGCTACGTCGATCACATCATAGGCACGCCCTATCAGGTATATAGGTTTAACCCATTTTCTTTTTTGATATCGGGCAGTTATCCTATTTCCATCATTTGAAGCGACACCGTTTCCAGTGCTTGGCGTTTGCTATCTGTAGACGTCAAACACATTGATTTTGCCACTAAGGAGGCATTAGATGAGTAAACAAGCAGCATTGATTGGACTAGACAGCAGCAAAGCCGCCGAGCTAGGCGCGCGTTTGGACACACTATTGGCGAACTATCAAGTGCTTTACACCAATGTGCGTGGCTTTCACTGGAACATCAAAGGTAACGACTTTTTCGAGTTGCACACTAAATTTGAAGAAATTTACACCGATCTTCAAACCAAGATTGATGAAGTCGCTGAACGTATTCTCACTATCGGTGGTACTGCTGAGCACCGCTTTAGCGAGTATTTGAAAGTCAGTGAGATCAAAGAGCACGATCCTGAAGCGAATGGCCAAGCTGGTGTCCGCGCACTGGTTGAAGGCTTCAGTGTTTTGATCGCCCTGCAGCGCGACATCATGAACCTTGCTGGTGATGCAGGCGATGAAGGGACATCTGCGCTAATGAGTGATTACATCCGCGAGCAGGAAAAACTGATGTGGATGCTCAACGCTTACTTAAACTAACCATGAGTCAGTAGGATTCAGCAAAAAGCCCGCGTGATGCGGGCTTTTTTATATTCTGTTAGCGCACCTTAACCCTACTCAGACACAGACCAAACCACTTGCGTTCCATCACTCAACTGCGCCATCAAGCCTTTTGCGGGCACAGTGATGCCCGACATACCGACTGGTTGGTCGGTAAAGTTGGCGGTTAGCGTCGACCCATCGCTAAATTGGGTCTGCTGCACGCGTCCGCGTTCGTCCAACCAGCGAAAGTCCACCAAGGCTTTGTCCCAAAGGGCTTGATGAATTGGCATAAAGCCCTGTTGGTAATGTTTAATCGCACGAATCCGAGGTTGCGATGGCGACGTTGCTTCATCACGACTTAAATGCACCATGGCGGGTACATTATAGAGCATGGCCAATAAATCTCGCTCGGCTCGGACATTGGTAAACTTTAGGCTATCGCTATGCCAATGGTGGCTATTGATCACCTCATCATGGAACACCGCTTGATAAAGCGGGATACGAAATTGGGGCGCAAATAACAATGCTTGGTACAGCGGCTTCACTTTCGCCGGCTGAAAGAAAAAAGCGGGCTTGTTATCCGGATACCAAGGACCGAGATAATAGGGAGATGCACGATTAGACTTCATGTCTTTATCTGTCCATCCAAAACCAATCGTTTCTAGGCCATGAGCAAAAGCGATGCCCTGCGTGGTCAAACTGTTGCCATCTTCCGAGCCCAACACGACAGCCTGACGATCTACGATCGATTTCATCCGTTGATTGAACGCCGCCAGCATATCGACTTCGCGAGTATCCCGGCGATAATCTTCTCGCGCCATCGCAGTCGCATCCACATCAATAAACAAGCTATTGAAATGTCCATATTTAATGATATCGGCGATACGCTGAGCGACATAATCAACATCACAGGCAGGATTGAGATAGAAGCCGTTGCCGCGAAACCCTTTTTTCAATTTGCCATTGCGCTGTTCAATCGCACACGATGTGCGCATCACATCCGGTAATTGTGCAGTCAGCCAGCTATCGTTCACGCCACGTGGGATCGCGGTATTGTAGGAGTCATAGGGGCCAATTAAATAGCCCGCTTGCTTGGCTTTTTCGACGACATGCGGCTGATAAAATGCCGGCATCCAATTGTCCAAGCCTAACCACAATTGACGGATACCCGCTTTGTGTAAACTGTCGAGCATCTCAGTGGAAAGCCCCTGCCCCCACTGGTCTGCCGGTTTAAGGTACTGTCCTGCCCTCGAAGCTAACCACTTTTTACGTTGCTGCGCGGCCTGATACTGCTGTTTGATGGTATTGTCTTTTTCGGTGGGAGCGGTCGCCGAAAAGATCTCTGCCAATGCACGATTAATGCCATTCACCAAAGTGTTTTTATGATATTTGCTAAACCAGCCTTGGTCACCGGAAAGCTCTCGGAGCACCGCTTTGGTCTCATCATCAAGCGGCAATGGTGACGTATTCAGCGCCCAATGTTTAAGTCCCCACCAATCCTTCACATCATCACGCGCAAGCGGTCCTTGACCAAATAAATACACATGGGTCGCGCCAATTAGCTTGGCCGTTTCAGGGTTTTGTTGCACTTTTTTCGCCAACGAGGTTGCTTGATGCTGCCCTTGCCGCCACTGGCGATACCATTTAGCCCCATCCAATGGATGCTGACCCGGTTTAATCCTTACCACAAAGGGGTCATGGCGATTTAACGGCGTAAAGGTATGAACCGCGCCCGTCGCAAGTTTGTCATGTTTGCGAGCAAAACTCAGTCGGTTATTGGTGGCGGTGACTAGATGGTAACTGACATATTGACGACCTATCTGAGCTGTCCAAAACGGCATTTTTAGATCTTGCGTGGTATTCGCACCATCTCGGCTTGCCTGCAGATAGTCAATCCATTGCGGATGATCCGTGGGTATTCGCATTCCTTCGCTAAACGGCAATAATAAGGCTTGGGTGTCCTCGACCGGTAAATTAAACCAATTCACTGAAACGGGGCGTTGGCGTGTCACTTTAGCGTTGTCATCCAACGACATAGACAACGTCAACACGTTATCCAAGGTGGCAGATACCTCGATATTGGCAGGTACCCAGCGCCAGTTAACTTGATTTGGCGCTAGGTGACGTATATTCACCACCTGCTGGGGCTGCTGACCCACCGCCAAATTAGCGTCATTAATGGGTAGGCTGTCCCAGTGCATCCTCAGATCGCTAGGGTTAATGGTGACGTGTGTATCTTGATGGGTCAAAGTGAGAGGCGCTGCGTAGGGAGTTAAGCTGAATAGCGTTAGGCTCAACGCAACACAAGAACAATAAAAAGATGATAGGTTCACGCGATGTCTCCAGTTGATGTCAGCGCGCTATTAGATGTCAACTTCCTCCCTTATTTGTCACCTCGCTGTCTCTTTATTCGCTATTCACTGCGTCAGTGCGCTCGACAGCATTGGGTAGGGGTAGTGCTAATCGCTCAACATAGCTCACCTTGATCGAGCCTTGGTATTCAAAGTGACTCACGGTTGCACTCAAGTGGCTTGCAGTAGCAGGCGGAGACGTCGGCAAATCAACCTTAACGGGTAATGCACCCTCAGCGGTTCGTCCAGAGGCATAAATTGGCGCTTGATCCACCCAACGATAGGCATCGTCCAACCATAGCCAATACGCCGTGGCAGGGGCACAGCTTTGTGGCGTTGTCGGTAAATCAATCGCCAGTTGCATATCAGGATGGCCGGTGAGTTGTACCCAAGGACGACGCGGTAGTCCGTAAATCACCAAACTGTAATGCTGATCGCCAAGTTTGAGTTCGTAAACGCCCGGATCCACTTGGGTAAACAATTGGCCAGACTCAATCTCTTGATAGCTGGCTTGCGCCGTAAGTGTGGCGCTTAACACCGTTTGCCCACTAGGATCCATAAGTGTGACTCGCGTTGTTTTTACCACCTTCTCCGCCGAGAGCTTGATTTCATAGCCAAGGCTCGACGCCCCCGCGCGACGTACAAAAGAAATGGTCAAACCATGAGGGATCCCTTTGCCATTAGGCTCGGTCAAACGCTGTCCGCAATCAGTTTGATTAATAATGGCGTGTTTTAGTGCCGCCCAGTGCGACTCGTCAACGGGCGCTTGCGTCAGCGCAAACATCAACTCTTGCCAAGCTAATGTGGGCTGTTCGACCAACAGCGCCTGATAAGCCTCGCGCATGGGCGTATCCATAAACCAAGATTGTTCAGCCTGCGCGCTGATACTAGTCAAGCCCCAAAGGGCTGCGATACCGATACGGTGCCACATCATTGTGCTATCAACCTATACCCCACCCCACGGTGAGTTTCGATGGCAAGATCAGGGAGTTTTTGCCGTAAACGCAAGACATGATTATCCACGGTTCGAGTTGTCGGAAAGGCTTGATAACCCCAGATTTTATTAAGCAGCTCCTCGCGGTGAAACACCCGACCTTGGTTTTGTAAAAGCAACAATAATAAATCAAACTCTTTGGGCTTTAGCGTGACCGCTTCATTTTGCCAATATACCGCGCGTGAACCGGGCTCGACCTTGATACTGCCATACAGCAGTTGACTCTCTCCCAAGGGACGAAGCTGGGCATAAATACGGGCCAACAGTTCCTGATGTGCAAATGGCTTGACCACATAGTCTTTAGCGCCCGCCATCAAACCTTCAACCCGTTGCTCCACTTCAATTTTAGCGGTTAATACAATGACAGGTAACGCTTTCAATGCCAGCCAAGTAGGGAGATGCGCCAAGCTGTCGCCGTCTGCCAATTGGCGATCCAAGATCACTAAGTCCGCGTGATACCAATGCTTCTCAACCTTTGCGCTTTCCATCAACCAAGTACAGTTAAAACCTTGTGTTTCTAAAAACTGACGTAGGCCCTCACCCAATAATTTATCGTCTTCAATCAATAATAAGTGGCTCATTGGGGTAACTCCAAGATACAGCAAGTCGGGTGCCGTTTTATCAATAGCTTTCCGCCCATTTGACGCATTAAACGCGCCACCAAGAACAATCCAATGCCCATATTGTGTTCCGAGGTTGGCGCTTGACAGCGCCGCCATAATCGCTGCCACCATGACGGAAACACGCCATCATCGTAAACACAAACACGGACACGTTTTCCCACACACACACGAATCCATACGGTTTCCCCACCATGTTGATGCGCGTTTTTAATCAAATTTTCCAAGCAAATCGATAACCAATAGAAGGGTAACGTCAGCGTGCGATCGTCCTCGAGGGTATAGTCAATATCAAAGGGGTCACATACGTGATCGAGCCAATCAGACAGCGATGCCGTTTGGGTCTTAAACTGCTCACTCTTATCCGTACTCAAGTAGCCTTTGCTGGTTTCGGTCAATTGACTCAACCTTTGATGATCGGCCAACAGTCGCCACAATACATCTTGCGCATCTTCGCTGAGTTGGTCGAATTGATTACGCAGCATTTCGACGGTTAACCCCAAGCTGGCAATCGGCGTGCGTAACTCATGCGTCAGCAGTTGAAGTATAAATTGTCGCTCTCGACGCTGTTGATAACGATCATACACACTACGCGCTAGCCCGATCACTAAAGCAATACAGACCAGCACGAGTATCGCGGTAAATACACCTTGATAAGCCGGGTGGAGTTGGTTGCAAATATTGCCATAGCGATAGTCACAGCCGGTCGACTCAGTCGACAAACTGAGTCGATAATGCTCCGCAATCGGCGACCACACAGATTGAGGCAATACCTTCCACCCCAATTCGCCATTCAACCACAACTGGTGATTATCTAGATAGGCACGATAACCACTCAGTAACGCGTCACGCCCTTGCGCACTCAGGTCATTCAATGACTGGTGTAGGGGGTGCTGTGCGTTATCGAGTGTCAGCCGTTGGATAATTTCAGGTGGTGGTGATGTCATCGGATAAGCGGCAAGATAACGGTCCGCATAACTGCCTCCCGCTGGATGCAATAACGGATTTTCCACAAACCATGCTGGCGGTAATGATTGACCGTTACACAAAGCAAGTTCAAAGCGCTGCGCAATCAATAACTGGGGATCGACAATGCGGGGATTGGCTTGACACCGCTGCGCCGCCTGATGCAATGCAGCCAGATCTTGCCAGTTAAAATGCGTAAAATCGGGGTACTGTGCTTGGCTTTGCAGCAGGTTTTGCGAGTATGCATTGAGCGAAGGCTGAGCCACCACCAAATGACCGGCCTGCCACGCTTCATCATAAAAGCCCTTGAGTTGCGTTTGTAGCTCACTGGCCGCCACTTGACTGCTTAGTAAAGCGAACAGTAACGCGGCTAACGCTCGAAAACCCAATCGATTCTCCCCAGACCTATCATTGCGACTAATGATTAAATCATAGCTAAGCGGTAAGGGGCTGTGTCACCCGAGTGTCAACATCAACGTTATCAATGAAGCGTGTCGCATAAATGGATTAAAAGAAGGGTACGCGACGAAGAATAAGAGAAAAAGCGAAGAGCAGAAAGGGCGGAGGCCTCCCCAGCTGCATCCCGGCACACACGTCCCAAGCGCGGGCTGCTTCCTTCCGGACCTGACCCAGTACACAAGATAGTGTTGCGGGAGAACCAAGGAGGCCTCCATCGATATGTCGTTAAGCTTGCTTAACTGCGGGGCATTATGTGGCATGGCTGGATGCAATGCAAGGAGGATTGATAGCTTCGCCGCTTAACTGTTGATCTTATGAGCAATATCCACCCAGTCAGTCGTCCGGCTCTTCCAAAAACAAGTATTCCCCGATCCAAATTGCCGCTAGCATCGTTGCCCACGCGACCAAAAGCGACATGGTAAGTTGTGAGGGTGTCACTAGCGTGATCACCAAAAAAGGAACGCAAGGTAATACATGTAAAGCGATGGGACGCGAGGAGGCAAACCGTGGAGTCAGCCCTATCCACTGCAATAACCAGATCACCGCCACAACAGAAACACACCAAAGCGCAGTCGGCCAACCAAGCAGCACGGCAAGCACTGGTAGCAAAAGCCATGCACTTTGCCGAGGTGGCATGTACGAGCGCCATTGCTGTAGCGCGCCCCATGCCACGACTAATCCCAGCAATAAGACAGTGAATAGCCAAGGTGAACCGGCGAGTTTTGCCTCCGATTGCAGTGCCATAATGCCGGTCAACATTGCAACCATCACTGAACCCAGCAATAGTTTGACATGTATATGACGCAAGGGGTTCATCAACAATGACAAGGCGGGCAGCATCAGTAAACTGGTTGCACTGAGCAATGCAGGCAGCTGGGGCATGGCATAGGCAAACGCCCCCATCGCCAACACAAGTAACCAACTCGTGAGTGTCTCGGGGTAAAAGAAAAAAACAGCCGGGACGAAAATCGCCCAACTGGATAACGAAAAACCGGAGACCAAACTGGCTGCCGCTGCAATAGCGACAAGCAACGCAGGCCAAAGCAAAGAAGAGATCCGCATGCACACTCCTTGTGCTCCACTGACTCTTCTCAGTGTAGTGATTAGTTGCCGACTCGCACCAGTGTCAGGGTGGGATCAAAGGTATGATTCGTATCCGTGATCACCTTATTGACGGTATTGGTGATAAACAGCGGGCGTTCGTTCACATCAATTTGTGCCGTGACGACGTATGTGTGTATTGGAGAAATTTGGCTCGGATCGTAATTCAGTGAAAAGAGAATAGGCACTTGCTGGCCTTCGGTTACGAATGATTGTCGGCTAATCTCTTTACCGGGTGAACCCATTTTTTTCATTTCTACCAAACGGACCGTGACGCTGGCATTCTCAGGTAAAGCAAGTCGCTCACGATACACTAAAGTGCCGGAAACACTCGCTAAATCATTAGGTTGGCTATTCCCTGAACAGGCAGTAAACACTAAGGCAGTGAATAAGGCGAACAACAGAAACGATAGTTTCTTCATTAAAGAATCCTCACTGGTACGCGTTTGAATGCGGCAAAAACGCTAAGGTTATGATAGCTTGATCAATAACACTGGAAGCATAGCACGTATCAAAGACTTATGAGCCAACCACTGACAGAACTCTTACAATTACTGCAGCTTGAGCGGTTAGATACTGGCCTTTACCGAGGTCAAAGTGAAAACCTTGGACTGCCACAGGTGTATGGTGGGCAGGTCATTGGGCAGGCCCTATCGGCCTCTAAAACCTCGGTCGACCCTGATCGCTTTTTGCATTCATTCCACAGTTATTTTCTGCGCCCAGGCGATCCTGAGCAGCCGATCATCTACGACGTTGAGATACTCAGAGACGGAAAAAGTTTCAGTACGCGACGGATCAAAGCGGTGCAAAACGGCAAACCCATCTTCTATTTGACGGCGTCTTATCAAGAGGAGGAAGAAAGCTTTGAGCATCAAAACACCATGCCAACCGACGTGCCAGCGCCCGAGACCTTGCGCTCTGAGCAGTCACTTGTCAATGATATCGCTCACAAGCTTCCCCCCAATGTGGTCAAAGCCTTTGGGGGTGACAAGCCAATTGAAGTGCGACCTGCCACGGTGATCAACCCACTTAAGCCCCATGCCGCGCCGGCTAAGCAATATCTATGGATCCGCGCCAATGGTGAAGCGGGAGACGATTTTCATGTCCATCAGTATTTACTCGGCTATGCCGCCGATTGGGGCTTTTTGGTCACGGCCTTGCAGCCTCACGCAGTGACGCTGCTTACGCCGGGCATGAAAGTGGCCACCATTGATCACTCCATGTGGTTCCACCGTCCGTTTAGAATGGATGAGTGGCTGTTGTTTGCGATTGAAAGCCCCTCCGCCAGTGGTGCGCGTGGCTTTGTACGCGGCGAACTTTTCAATCAGCAAGGCGATCTTATCGCCTCAGCCACCCAAGAAGGCTTGATGCGTAAACTCTCCTAGCCATCAACGTCTCGAGTGTGAACGAGTCTGAGCAATACAAAAAAGGGGCATTGCGCCCCTTTTTATCTGTTTCACCCATGACTGGACCGCTACACCTGCGCCTCTTCCTCTAATGCGGCTAAATGCGCGCTGGCTTGCTGGAGTTGATACATCTGCCAGTAGCGGCCTTGCTGACGCAGCAGGCTTTGATGACGTCCTTGCTCAATCACGCGGCCACGATGCAAGACAAGGATGTTATCGGCCTCGGCAATGGTCGATAAGCGGTGCGCAATCACCACCACCGTCATCTGTTGGCGTAACCGATTCAGCGCCTGTTGTACAAGCTCTTCAGTACCGGAGTCGATATTGGCGGTGGCTTCATCAAGGATCAGAATTTTAGGCTGACGCACCAACACGCGCGCCAGAGCCAACAACTGGCGCTGACCGGCAGAAAAGGTCATCCCGCCCTCGCCAAGTAAGGTATCCAGCCCCGCTGGCAACCCTTTCACGTAATCTGCCAGCGCCACTTGTTCGAGCGCATGCCAGATTTTTTCATCGTCCAGCGTCTGCCCCAGCGCGATGTTTTCTCGCAAACTCCCCGTCAGCATGTGCGGATCTTGTTGCACCATGGCAACGCCCTCACGCAAGCTTTGATGACTCAAGCTTTCAATTGGTAATCCACCCAGCGTCAGCGTCCCCTCACCTGCGCGATAAAATCCCATCAGTAACGACGCCAAAGTTGATTTACCGCTGCCCGTATGTCCCACCAACGCCAGAAAGCCGCCGGCCGGGACGTCTACATTCACGTCTGACAACACCGGTGTTTCACCATCATAGGAAAACGACACATTCTGCAGTGCAATGGCACCATCAGGGATCGGCGTGGTGTCATGACCATATTGCTCAGGCGGCGTATCCATCATTTCGAAAAGCCGCTCACCGGCCGAGATAGCCTGCTGAAGCAGTGACAGTTGCTGCATCATTTCAATTAATGGCTCGGTGATCCGCCCCAAATAGCTTAAAAAGGCGTACAGCACCCCAACACCAATCACTGCTGTGCCGCTAAAGCCGAAGATAGCCACCAAAGACAGCAAGGCGGCCCCCGCCAATAAATCAATCAAAGGGCGGAGATAGATCCCGTTCAGGCGCTGAATGGTGACCATGGCATCCAAGTGATCCGCAGTCATATCACTGAATCGCGAGGAGAACGCCCGCTCTTGCTGCATTAGCTGGATCAAATTCATACCGAGCACAGATTCATTCATCACCCCGTTGATATCTGCTAGCCGATCTCGCGCCCGACGATACGCAGGCGCTGAGCGTTTTTGATAGCGCGCCATCACCAGCACCACACACGGCAGTAGCACCAAAACCACCATTGTCAGTTGCACACTGAGCATCAGCATCGCCACCAGCATCACACCAATCAGTGCGATGTTGCGTAAAAAGGTAGAAAGCACCGACACATACAGCTCTTTCAACGACTCGGTGTCATTGGTCAAGCGCGATACAATCCGCCCCATTGGCACATAATCAAAAGCTGACAGAGGCTGTTTAATCACATTGGCGAACACCGCTTTGCGAATACGTTGAATGATGGCCACCGCCATAGTGTTAAAACGCAGCTCGTACTGATACTGAAAGCCCGCGGAGACAATGGTCGATACGATATAACCGACTGCCAGTGCCCACATGATCATCGCCGGATAATGGTCTTTGGCGACATAATTATCGAGAAAGATTTGCACCAAATAAGGCCCTGTTACTTCGGCCACAGCCGCCACCAGCAAGAAAATCGTGGCAATCACAAATTGACGCCTGTCGCGGCGCATGTAGCTTAGCAATCGAAATAAGATCTCTCGCTTAGTCATGGCGCGGCTCCTCATCGGCTTCCAATGCCGCTTCCAGCTGCTGATATTGGTGCATTTCTTGATACCATCCTGGCTGTTGAATCAATTGGCGATGCTGGCCACGCTCTCGGACTTGCCCGTGGCTGAGTACCACAATTTCATCGGCGTTTTCGAGTGCCGATAAGCGGTGGGCAATCACTATCGTGGTACGGGTATGCTGATGCTGTTGCAGGTTCTGCAAAATGCGGTGCTCGGTGTCACCATCAACCGCCGACAAGGCATCATCCAAAATCAAGCACTCCGCTTCCACCAACAAGGCGCGGGCAATGGAAATACGCTGCTTTTGACCGCCAGATAAGGTGATCCCTTTTTCACCCACCGCGGTTTCATACCCGTGCGGCAGCTGACGGATGTCTTCATCAATGCAGGCAAGTGTCGCCGCCTGCTCGATTTCTGCTTGGGTCGCATCCGGACGACCAAGGGCGATGTTTTCCGCAATCGAGCGCGAAAACAAAAACGGCGTTTGCGTCACCACCGCGAAACGTTGTCGCCATGACGACAAGTCAGCCTCCGCTATCGACACATCACCATAGCGAATATCGCCCTTTTCAAGCTGGGTCAGATGAAGCAGCAATTGCAATAAGGTTGATTTACCACTGCCGACTGGGCCGGCAATCCCCAGCATGGCCCCAGGCGGAAGCGTCACATGGATATCTTTGAGGGCAAAACTGTCATCCGGTTGCCACTTAAACTGCTCAATGGCCAGTGCTAGCGGCTGCATGGTGTCAGGCAGCGGCGTGTCACCGCCAACAATGTCTGGTTGCTCTTGCAGCAACGCATCAATCCGCGTCCAAGCCGCGCGCCCACGCTCAATGATATTAAACAGCCACGCCACCGCGAGCATCGGCCAGATCATCAAGCCTTGATACAAGGTAAATGCGGTAAGATCCCCAAGCGAAATCTCACCGTTAGCGACCAAGTAGCCACCGCCAGACACGGTTAGGAAAAACGAGGCGCCAATGGTGCCTTGGATCACCGGCGAAAACAGCGCATCAACCCGTGCCACCGCGAGGTTTTTCTCCCCAGTACGATCGGCAACTTGATCAAACTGATTCATCTGGTGCTGCTCTAAGCCGAATGCACGTACCATACGCACCGCCGACAGTGAGGACTGACTCACCTCTGACAGCTCAGAAAACGCAGCTTGTGATTCGGTGAAGGTATGGTGCAAACGACGGCCAAAGCGATTGACCAGTACTGCCATTACCGGCATCGGTAACAGGGCTAAGAGTGTGAGCTGCCAGCTAATTTGGCTCACCATCACAATGAGCACGGCCGCACCTGTGATAATAGAATCCCCAGCGGTCAGGACTCCTTCACCGGCGGTCATTACCACTGCTTTTACATCATTGGTAGAGCGAGCCATGATATCGCCACTCGGATAGCGACGGAAAAAATGCGGTGATTGGCGAGTAAAATGATCATAAAGCCGGTTGCGCAGCACAGTACCTAGCTCGGCCGCGGCACCAAATAGCCAGACTCGCCACACAATGCGTAGCACATATACCACCACCCAAATGGCTAGCATACCCGCAAGTAACCACATCAATAGCTCAGTGGAAATCTCGCCCGCGACCACGCCATCGACCACATGGCCCACAGCCATCGGTGGAATGAGCTCGAAGACAGAGACAAATACCAAAATAATCATGGCGCCGACATAACGACGCCATTCACGTTTAAAAAACCAGCCTAACTGCCAAAACACCTTCATGAGGTCTCCTTTTTATCCCCGCCTTTTTATCATCAGAACGACCTATCGGATCGGTAAGGCGGTGGTGTACTTAAGCGCTTCCATGGCGAATGTTGATGTCACATTATTCAGACTTGGCACAGAATTGACCAGCTTTTTATAAAAATGATCAAATCGAGTCATATCAGCCACCTGCACCTTCATCATGTAATCATATTCTCCCGCCATACGGTAGAATTCCATCACCTCAGGGAACTCGGTCACCACCTCGGTAAAGGTCTTGTACCACTGCTCACTGTGGTCATTGGTTTTGATATGGACGAAAGCGGTAAATGCGAGGCCAACGGTTTCGGGGTCAAGCAATGCCACCCGCCCGCGGATCACCCCTTGTGATTCCAGCCGTTTCAGCCGCTTCCAACAGGGAGTCGTGGTTAAATTCACCCGTTCGGCCAACGCAGCCACAGACCAGTTGGCATCTTCCTGTAGCGCCGCGAGTAAAGTGCGATCTATCTCATCTAAAGTGACAGTCATGAAAAATTATTTCCATTAAGTGCTATACGTGAGTTTATTTTTCTCTTTTGGTGGCATTATAGAGCAAAAATAGCAAGGTTTTTATCCCACACTTTACGTAAACTGGTGCTAATTACGCATTCGGAGACGCATGATGACAACCTCACATCCTTGCCATACTTGGGTCGGTAACGCGATTCGCCTGATTGAAGCCGACTTTAAACGCTCTGCAGATACCCATTTAATTAAGCTCGATCTCCCTAGCTTTACAGACATTGATATTTATCTGAAAGACGAAAGCACCCATCCAACCGGTAGCTTGAAGCACCGCTTGGCGCGTTCTTTGTTTTTGTACGGCTTGTGTAATGGTTGGATTGATGAGCACACCACCATCATTGAAAGCTCGTCAGGCAGTACTGCCATTTCCGAAGCGTATTTTGCCCGTCTGCTTGGCTTACGTTTTATTGCCGTAGTGCCCAAAAACACCGCGTGTAAGAAGATTGAGCAAATCCGTTTTTATGGCGGTGAAGCGCACTTTGTCGAGCGGTCAGATCAGATCTATGCCGAGTCTCGTCGCCTTGCTAAGGAGCTCAATGGCCATTACATGGACCAGTTTACCTATGCCGAGCGAGCGACCGACTGGCGTAGCAATAACAACATTGCCAACCGCATTTTTGATCAAATGCAGTACGAGCGCTTTCCGATCCCTAGCTGGATTGTGATGAGCCCGGGCACCGGTGGCACCTCAGCGACCATTGGCCGCTACATTCGTTATCGTTGTCAACCGACTCAGCTGATGGTGGCCGATGCTGAGCATTCGGTGTTTCACGATTACTACCTCACTGGCGACAGTGCATTAACCACCGATAAAAGCAGCCGCATTGAAGGGATTGGACGGCCACGTGTCGAGCCCAGCTTTATTCCCGGCGTGATTGATAGAATGACCACAGTGCCGGACACTCACAGTATCGCCACCATTCACTGGCTAGAAAGCCAGCTTGGCCGCAAAGCCGGCGCGTCTACCGGTACCAACCTGTACGGCGTCTTGATGTTAGCAAATGAAATGCGCGCCAACGGCGAGAAAGGCTCTATTGTCACCTTGCTGTGTGACAGCGGCGAGCGCTACCTAGACACCTATTACAACCCTGATTGGGTACGCGAGCACATTGGGGATCTCGACCAAGCGACCCATGATTTGCAGACGGTGTTGGGGTAACGCGTCATCGTCTCCAACTAGGTTCACAAAAAGGCGAGTGAATTATTCTCGCTCGCCTCGACGGACATCGGCCTGCAAGGCATCAAATTTGTCGTGCAGGCGCATTAGTTCAAGCTCGAGTTTTAGATTGATCTCGTAGGTGGCTTTTTGCTCCATCCTGTCTTTTGCCGCTTGGCGGTTTTGCGACATCATGATGATCGGCGCTTGGAAAGCCGCCAGACTGGATAACCCAAGGTTCAGTAAAATAAAGGGATAGGGATCGAATGACGCGTCTCCCACTAACCAAGCCGTATTCACGACAATCCAGCCAATGATGAATGCGAAGAAAAGCCCGATAAATGACCAAGAGCCACCAAATGAGGCAATTTTGTCCGCCACCATTTGCCCAGTGGTCAAACTTTCGTGGAAGGACTTGTTGACGTTCTCAGACACTGCGGTGTTATTGGCAATGCTTTCAATAACTTTTTGTTCTCCCGAACTAAGGCTACCAAATGGCTGGCCGAGCAAAGCTTTGGCTAAGTTCTCAAAATATTTTTTCATCTATGACTCCATGCCAACACGCACAATACCAACGGGGTATGATGCAGCGCTTATCATTAAGCGATTGAAATAGAGTAGATTAACGTAGGGACTCCGCAAGTGATGCCCACCCGAAAGCCTGAGGCAACCACTGCGGTAAGACTGAATTATACCAATTAAAATAGCGGTCGCGATTGGGTGTGCCACGCTGGGTCAATAGGTTAACGACTTCTACAACTATCCATGCTTTTGCCAAGACAAGCTCAACAAACAGTGAATGACTATCCACACTTGGAATTGCTGCTTTGTAGAGCGCGATTATCGCTTGATAGGCTGTTTTATCTCCCATTCCCGCGACCAAAGGTGCTAAATCAATCACTGGTGAACCTTGCCCAAAGCGCTCCCAATCAAACAGCACTAATGTACCGTCTTCACGTCTTCCCCAGTTGCCCGGATTAGTATCACCAGAGAGTACACAACGGGGCGTGAACAATACATCGCTGTGATGTTGTAACTGATACAGCATACTTTCAAGCTCGGGAGTCAAGCTGAGCTGTTCAAGCGCGAATTGTGTTTGCGGTAAAGACCATTGGTGGTGTTTGAAGTGTGGCTGGATAGGTAGCTCGATACCATGTAGGCGAGCTAATTGCTCAAACGTATTGGTATCTTGCGCAAGTTCTTCTATCGAAACCGCATGTGGAATCCATTCCATACAGAGAGTCGTCTCACTCACCTCGAACAAGGCTGGCGTGTTCACACCGACTTCGTTGATATAAGGCGCAACGGATAGGTAAAAGTCCCGCTCAACTGAGGTTGCATGAGTTTTGGTGATACAAGCCCGACCCTGATACGTTGAACGGCAGACCGACGCCTCCCCCATTTGAGCTAGGTTTTGTCTATTCATTGCCAACACACCTCACCCAGTTGGATCGCCATTCAGGTGCTGGCATGTCGTCAGGCCAAAACTCTTGTTGATACGCGATACGACCAGCCTTCAGTGTATGAAAAGTAATTACTCGATCGTTAACAACACCATCAGTCWCTCCAACATCTGTCACCACCCTATCGCCTTCAGCAATACAAGAGTAAACGGAGAATGTCCATAGACCATTTGCAGGATAGGCCGTGTTTAGTGCGACAAAGTCATCGCGCCCAACGATCAATTCTCCTGACTGAGGCCAGAAGCATTGATAGTCATCACTGAAGTACTCACTCGCTTTTGAGAAGTCATTTCGTTGCATGGCTTCCCAAAACGCGAGAACAACATCCTTGTTCGTCATGCTTATTCCTTGGTTATGTCTTTGATATGTCCTTACAAACTAAATCCGGCGGGCGCGGATGGTGCGGCCTTTCACTTTTCCATCATTGAGCTTACGCAATGCAGCTTTAACGCAAGATTGTGACACGGCAATAAACGCCACATTGTCGAGTACATTGATTTTGCCGACCTGCTTACCATCAATGCCCGCTTGGCCCGTCAGCGCGCCCAAAATATCACCCGCGCGTACTTTTTGTTTTTTACCTGAGTCAATCATCAAGGTTGCCATTTCAGGCTGGTAAGGCGCAGTGTCGAGCAAATCTTGCGGCGGCAGGGCTTCGGGGAGAAAATCACGATCATATTGATCGCCAATCATCGCCAATTTATAGTGCTCGGCATCGTTATATAACGAACACGCCACCCCTTTTTTGCCAGCGCGACCGGTACGGCCGACACGGTGTACATGAGTTTGTGGATCGTGGGCGAGTTGATAGTTGATCACCATATCCATGTCATCAATGTCTAAGCCGCGCGCGGCCACATCAGTGGCCACCAGCACAGACGCACTTTTGTTGGCAAATTTTACCAAGGTGCGCTCACGGCCACGCTGTTCAATATCGCCATGCAAGGCAACGGCGCTAAAACCATCATCTTCTAGGTTATCGCAAACTTGTTGTGTTTGAGCTTTGGTCGTACAGAACACCACGCAGCTTTGCGGCTGAAAGTGCAATAACAGTAGCTTTAACGCTTGATAACGTTGCTTATTGTCATCGACTTTATAAACGTGTTGCGAGATTGTACTTTGCGTTTGCACCTCATCCACTTTAACGGAGACAGGGTGGCTCAGCACTCGCTGGGCAATCGCATTGATCGAGCGCGGGAAAGTGGCGCTAAATAACAAGGTTTGGCGATGAGCTGGAACACGCGCAATGATAGCATCCAAGGTATCTTGGAAGCCCATATCCAGCATCTGATCGGCTTCATCCAACACCAAGGTCTCAACATCATCAAGGCGCAAGGTGCCTTTGCGTAAATGGTCATCCACACGCCCTGGAGTGCCGACAATAATGTGTGCACCATGCTCCAATGAGCCAATTTGTGGGCCAATCGATACACCGCCACACAGCGTCAGCGCTTTGACATTATGGCGACCACGCGCCAACTTACGCATCTCAACCGCCACTTGCTCGGCCAGCTCACGGGTTGGACACAGCACCAAAGATTGCACGCGAAAGCGTTTTACGTTCAGTTTGGCTAACACACCTAAGCTAAATGCCGCCGTTTTCCCCGAGCCAGTTTTAGCTTGGGCAATAATGTCTTTGCCACTGAGCACAGACGGTAAACTCTGCGCCTGAATGGGCGTCATCTGCGTATAACCCAAGGTTGCCAAGTTATCGAGTAAATCAGCAGGTAACGCGAGCGAGGAAAAAGCGGTATCAGTCAAAGTCGTATCCACAGCAAAAGTAAATCATGCCGCGCCCAAGCACGGCCAAAAAGGGGGCGTATCATACCAGAGTCTGATTGCTGCCACATTAACCAATTAGCGCCACACTCTTGATAACCGCTTTGTCGCCTCATGTATTTTGTTGCGTAATTGTTAGACCAAGCTCCGTATTTACCTTTGCGCGGCTTGTCTTGTCATTGTGCTTGGTGTGCAATCAAGACACACAATTAAGGAGGATTGTCTTGTGGCAAATATCCCAGTAGAAAACTACCCGCTCTCTCATACGCAGGCGATTGTCTGGAACGACATGGATGCCCTGCAACACATCAATAACACCGTGTACTTTCGCTATTTTGAAGATGTGCGTGTGGTGATGCTTGAAAAACTGGAAGTATTCGAGCTAGCCAAACGGCTGCATGTAGGCCCCGTGGTCGCCTCAACTCGCTGCGATTATCGCGCCCCTTTGGTGTATCCAGATACCATCACCACCGTCGCTTGGGTCGAGGATATTCAAGAAAAGCGCTATGCGATGAAGTATGAAATCTACAGTCACAATCAAGAACGCTGTGTGGCCGAGGGCGAGGCCTTGATTGTCTATTGCGATTTTAAAACCGGTAAAAGCTGCCCTATCCCAGCCGAGACGCTCGAAGGGTTAAAAGCTTTTGTGGCGAAACAGTAACTTTATTCCAAACTAACCTCTTCAGGCTCGCCCACTCTGGTTACAGACGGCGCGCCTGGGGCGTTCCAGCGAAACAAGGTGATATGCCAAGTGCTGGGATCTTTTCGCGACGGGTCAATCAAGCCAATTTCATTACCACTTCTCAGCGTATCGGCCACCAACCAACTGGATGGTGATTCGCCTTTTGCTAAGGCCGCTTGCCAATCAACGCTGGATAAGATTTTGTATTGCTGGAGTTCAGGATGACGCAAATCTACCAGCTCACAGGGGTCAACCTGATACCGCACAAGCACGCGTGGCGTTGTGATCTGGCTGGCGTACTTTTGCATGGCTACGCGCGCACTCTCTGCACTCTCGGTTAAATACAGCGCACTTTCACCCTGACGATTATACCGACCGTTCGGTCTGTATTTACTTTCTCGCATCAAGGCAGCGTCGATATGCTCAGGGTGACATACTCTGACAAAAATACCCGAGATAGGTGTGCGGCACAGGCGGGGGATTGCTTGCGGTTCAAGTACGTCCATAACTTGTGAATGTCCTTTATAAATCAACCATCAAGGCGTAGCTTAGCAAACAAAGAGGACGCAAATTGCGTGCCGACTAACGGATTGCATCATCGCATCTGGCTTGCTGTCGATACCGCACAGGGGTACCATCCGTGCTCTGTGTAACACTGGGTAAGTAGCACCGCCAAAGGACAAACCAATGAAAAAAGCCGTTGTGGTATTTAGCGGAGGACAGGATTCAACCACCTGTTTGATTCAAGCGCAGGCAGAATACGACGAAGTGCATTGCCTCACTTTCGACTATAACCAGCGCCACAAGCAAGAAATTGATGTTGCCCGTGAGATTGCTGCAAACCGCAACGTCAGTGCGCACAAGGTACTGGATGTTGGTTTGCTCAATGAATTGGCGATTAGCTCGCTCACACGCGACAATATTCCTGTTTCCAATGCACTGAACGAAAACGGCCTGCCCAATTCCTTTGTGCCGGGTCGTAATATCTTGTTTTTGACTTTGGCGGGCATTTACGCCTATCAAATTGGCGCTGAGGCGGTGATCACCGGTGTCTGCGAAACTGACTTTTCTGGCTACCCAGATTGTCGTAACGATTTTATTCAATCAATGCAGCAAGCCCTTGAGCAAGGCATGGATAGAAAACTCGCCTTAGTCACACCACTGATGTGGCTGAATAAAGCCGAGACTTGGGCACTGGCCGACCAGTATCACGCCCTCGATTTTGTACGCGACCACACCCTAACCTGTTATAACGGCATTAAAGGCACTGGCTGTGGCGAGTGTCCAGCCTGTCACTTGCGTCAGCGTGGCTTAGATGAGTACCTCGCCAACCAAGCAGACGTACAAGCCGCGCTGCAACGCAAACAAGCCGAAAACGCGTAATAGCGCAGCGACAAGAAATAAAAAACCGCCTCATTATGAAGAGGCGGTTTTTGTATCGAGAATACAACAGCGGTTATTTATGCGGCTCATCATGCGGATGGGTATCAAACTCACCATGACTGGCCCGATGCACAGTTTCCACCGCGAGCGCTTTATCCAATTGCTGCGCCACATACTCAGGCGAGTGAGTATGAATGGAGAGTAAGCGATACATCGCAGGGATCACCAGCAAGGTAACAAAGGTCGCAAAGGCCATGCCGGTGAAGATCACTGTCCCAACCGCAATACGACTTTCCGCCCCCGCGCCAGTGGAGAGGATCAGTGGGATCATCCCTGCCAAGGTGGTAAACGCCGTCATCAGAATCGGTCGCAAGCGACGGACTGACGCATCGATAATCGCTTTTTCAAATGCAATGCCACGGTCACGCAGTTGGTTAGCAAACTCCACGATCAAGATACCGTTTTTCGTCACCATCCCAATCAGCATAATCAAACCAATTTGACTGTAGATATTGATCCCTTGGTTGGTCAGCCACAGGCCTAAAAAGCCGCCTAGCATCCCCATGGGCACCGTCAACATCACCACCAAGGGGTTAATAAAGCTTTCAAATTGCGCCGCTAACACCAAGTAAGACACCAAGAGCGCTAAACCGAACACCACCAGCACACTGGTTTGGTTGT
The DNA here is from genome assembly GCF_001996125.1 of Salinivibrio sp. PR932. Taxonomy (NCBI): domain Bacteria; kingdom Pseudomonadati; phylum Pseudomonadota; class Gammaproteobacteria; order Vibrionales; family Vibrionaceae; genus Salinivibrio; species Salinivibrio sp. PR932. Next base: position 49,464 of record NZ_MUFM01000025.1, read on the forward strand.
CACGAAAATCTTTCGACTCCCCTGAATAGCCCACCGAGATATCGGCCGGCAAGTTCTCAGCCGCGATTTGATCCAGATAATCGAGTGCTTGACCCAGTGTCACATCATCGCCTAAATGCGCCGATAAGGTGATCGACTTTTGCTTGTTGGTATGGCTCAAGCGCTGCGCGGATGCTGTTTCTTCCACCGTGCTCACTGCATCGAGCGAGACCAACTTGCCGCTGCGGCTGCGCATATAAATACGACTGAGATCCCCTTTGCTGCTAAAGGCCTTTTCATCGCCGCGTACATACACATCGTATTCTTCACCACGATCCACATAGCTGGTCTGGGCCCGGCCACCGAGCATCACCTCTAAGGTATCGGAGACATCCCGCACCGAAATCCCAAGTTCTGAGGCGCGACGACGGTCTACTTTGACCACCAACTCAGGGGTGTTTTGGTTGTAGTCATAATCAGGGCTGTCAATCATGCCTGCCTCGCGGCCCATTTCGCCCAATTTTTCCGCCCAGCGATGAAGTTCAGGATAGTCTGGACCACTTAACACAAACTGCACGGGCTCTGAACTACCGCCCCCAAAGCCAGGCGCAAACGGGAACACTTGCACATCTGGCACACCATTTAACACCTGCCGGACTTCCGCCAAGATATCTTGTGCGGAGCGATCGCGCTCATCCCAATCCGGCAATAGCATGATCACAAAGCCTGTTTGATCCCCAGCTCGGCCACCAAACGCTGGTGTTTGTAAGCTAACCGAGCTCAGAGTACCCGCCTCGACCAAGGGCATTAAACGCTGCTCAATTTGCTCGATATTGCCCACCATACGGTTGTACGCCGTGCCTTCCGCACCACGGACAAACGCCAGCAGCACCCCGCGATCTTCTTGTGGCACTAATTGCGACGGTAAGTGCTGCATCAGCACGCCACTGCCACCAATACAAAGCAGAATTACTACCGGAGCCACCCAACGCCAACGCAGGACATGTGCCAGCACTCGGCGATAGTAACTTTCAAGCACATCAAACCCACGGGTGATCACGCGGTTCACGGGAGTAGATGCCACATTTAAGCGCAGTAATTTACTACCAAGCACCGGCGTGAGCGTTAACGCTATTAAGGACGAACAGAGCACGGTGACAGCAAGCATCACGGCAAACTCGGTGAACAACTTACCAATCATGCCATCCATATAGGTAATGGGGAGAAACACCATCACCAACACCGCGGTGGTGGCGATCACCGCAAAGCCCACTTCCCGTGCACCACGGTAAGCGGCCACCAAGGGTGGATCGCCTTGTTGTAAGTGGTGGAAGATATTTTCGACCACCACAATGGCATCATCCACCACCAGACCAATCGCGAGAATGAGCGCCATTAAAGTCAATAGGTTAATCGAAAAGCCCATTGCTGAGGCAACGATAAAGGCGGAAATCAAGGATACCGGCACAGTCACTGCTGGGATCAAGGTGGCGCGCGCTTGGCCAATAAAGATATACAACACTAATACCACCAGCGCCCCAGTAATAAATAGCGTGCTATACACTTCCTCAATCGAGCGATCAATAAATACCGTGGTATCGTAATCCACCCAAAGACGTGTACCTTCGGGCAGGAAGGCCTGCATCTCATCGACAAGTTTATGCGCCCGTGCGGATATATCGAGCGGATTGGCATCGGATTGTGGGATCAGCGCCAAACTTAAATTATTAATACCATTGTTTTTATAGGTGGCATCTTCATTACGTGAACCAATTGCCACCTCCGCGACATCCGACAAATAAATCGCAGTGCCGTTCGCCGTGGTGCGTACCACCAGTTGTTTAAAGTCCTCTGCGTCACGATATAAACGATCGCTACGTACCGGCATGGTCATCACGTCATTGCGGATTTCCCCGCCCGGACTTTCTAAGTTTTCATCCCGCAATGCGTCAAGAATATCTTGGGTGGTGACACCGTGCCCCGCCATTTGGGTAGGATCCAGCTTCACATACATCACTTTATACAGCGCGCCGTATAAATCGACCGAGCTCACCCCAGAGATCAAGCTGAATCTATCTTCCAACGTACGTTGGGCATATTCCGTCAGTTGGTTACGGTCCATCTCTGACGAGGCTAAGTTAATATAGACCGCCGCTTCGCCAGTGCCGTTGTCTTTGTACACAATCGGATCGTTGGCATCATCAGGCAATCCCCCTTGCGCGCGCGCCACGGCATCACGCACATCACTCACCCCCTCGGTCAGCGGGTGATCGAGTTTAAATTCCACCGTGATCCGTGATGAGCCATTGCGGCTGACCGAGGTGATCTCTTCAATGCCACTGATGCCAGAAAGCTCATCTTCAATCAACTGCGTGACTTGGCTTTCCATAATGCTGGCCGAGGCGCCAGAATAGCCGGTGTAAATACTCACCACCGGGCTATCGATATCAGGCATTTCACGCACTGATAAGGTCGAGAAAGAAACCGCGCCAAAGACACATAACAGCAAACTCAATACGATCGCCATCACTGGCCGTTTTACCGAGACATCAGACAACCACATTAGCTGGCCTCCGTCTCAGAAACGGTCTCAGTCACACGGCTTTGATCATCAGCTTGGTTTTTACGCGCTTCCGCATTTAATACCGAGACTTGCGCCCCATCACGCATGTTCACTAAACCTTGCACCACAATGTGCTGACCCGGCTCGAGTCCTTTACTCACCACTACCTGATTATCAATCCGCGCGCCAAGGGTAATTTCGGTACGATGGGCAATGCCTTCGTTATCAACGCGGAAGACATAGCGGCGCGTACCGGAATACTGCAGAGCTTGTACAGGCACTATCACCGCGTATTGCTCAGGCAAAGTCAGTTTCGCCTCCATCAGCATACCGGGCTGCAATTGGCGTTCAGGGTTATCCAGCGCAACGCGAACACTGACCGATAACGCGTCTTTATCTACCCGAGAGTCCACCACACTCACCGTGCCGGTAAAGGCCTCATCGGGATAGGCTTGCGACGTGACGGCCACTGGCATATTGGGATAAAGCAGTCCGATGTATTGCTCTGGCACCTGAATATCGAGGTTCATGCGTGACAGGTTGTCGAGACTAAAAAGAGTTTCGCCCACATCCACGCGCTGGCCGACGCTTAAATCAAACAAACCAATGCGACCAGAAAAAGGCGCGATTAAACGATGATCATCTAGATCAGATTGCGCCGATTGCAAACGGGCCTTGGCAATATTGACACTGGCTTGCTGCGCATCCAACTCGGTTTGTGTTAAGGCACCACGTTGCGCCAGCTTGGTGTACTCCTTTAGCTTGCGCTGCTCATCATTGAGGTAAGCCGACGCCTCCAGCACCGCGGCTTGAGCTTTGGCGCGATTAAAGGTCACCAAAGGCGCCCCTTTTTCAACCGTCTCGCCCGGTTTTACATGCACAGTTTCAATGCGCGCCGAGACTTCTGATTCAATATCAATCTGCTGATGGGCTTTAACATTGCCCACCAATGACAACGACGGCGCAATCGGTTTGGTTTCCACTTCCGCCGTCATCACATCCACAGATCGTGCCCCCGGTGCTGAGGCTACGATATCTTCGTTCGTGGGCCCCGACCCATTCCATAACCAGAACGCAACGCCGCCCAATATCACGGCGCCCACTAGCATCCCTTTTTTCATTGCATCACACCTCATAATTTGAATAGCACCAGTGTACTGATCTGCTTCTTTTTGTCCTTAAAGAATTGTAAAGACGCTATTTTTTATACTTATTACATTGAAATATGAGATTCGATCAGAACTCATAATTGCTTTATGATTGATCTTTCTGCGATATATGGGTTGTGACCTACCCACGCATCATCGAGACTGGGCATGAGACTGCGGCAATAAGCAACGGTTTCAAAAAACGCATAAAATTCGATGTTGGCGGTCAAAAACACCGTAAAGCGTTGAAAAAAACATCAACCGCTACACGGGATCAAGAAAATCCTTTACAGCACCAATCGGTTTGATAATATTCGCCCCGTTCGCGTGGTGGGATTCCCGAGCGGTCAAAGGGATCAGACTGTAAATCTGACGGCTCAGCCTTCGAAGGTTCGAATCCTTCTCCCACCACCATTTTTACCAAGCAATACTCCGTGGTGGAGTTCCCGAGCGGTCAAAGGGATCAGACTGTAAATCTGACGGCTCAGCCTTCGAAGGTTCGAATCCTTCCTCCACCACCACTTTTACAAAGCAATACCCCGTGGTGGGATTCCCGAGCGGTCAAAGGGATCAGACTGTAAATCTGACGGCTCAGCCTTCGAAGGTTCGAATCCTTCTCCCACCACCACTTTACAAAGTAAGACTCCGGTGGAGTTCCCGAGCGGTCAAAGGGATCAGACTGTAAATCTGACGGCTCAGCCTTCGAAGGTTCGAATCCTTCCTCCACCACCATCTTTAAGGGCCAGCATCTGCTGGCCCTTTTTCGTTGTTGTGTCGTTAGCAGCCCTATTATTTCCCGCATGTTAGTGATGCTCGCCCATGCGGCGACCATAAATCTTGCTCCGGTCCTTTCGGTACAATTCGGGTTGGATTGATATTCCCGTGGCTGTAATAGTAATGGGTTTTGATGTGCTGCATATCGACGGTCTCAGCCACCCCTGGCACTTGAAACAGCTCTTTCATGTAGCAAAACAAATTGCAGTAATCGGCAATACGTTGCTTGTTACATTTAAAGTGGCCCACGTAGACAGGATCAAAACGAATCAGGGTGGTGAACAAACGCCAATCGGCTTCTGTGATCTGGTTTCCGGCAAGATAACGGTTGCGACTTAAATGATCATCCAACACCGTCAAGGCAGTAAATAACTTATCAAAAGCGTCTTCATAGGCCGCTTGCTCGGTGGCAAAGCCACATTTGTACACGCCATTGTTTACATTGGGGTAAACAAATTCATTCCACTGATCAATCGCCGCACGTAGGTTTTCTGGGTAATAATCGTCATGATTGCCCGTAATACCATTAAACGCCGAATTGAACATTCGAATAATGTCGGCGGATTCATTACTGACAATCGTCTCGGTTTGCTTGTCCCATAAAATTGGCACAGTGACCCGTCCGGTGTAGTCAGGTTTGGCTTTGGTATACAACTGGTGCGCGTAGTCAAACCCATATAAGGGCTCTGGCTTCGAAAACGTCCAGCCATGTTCTAGCATCTCAGGCGCCACCACAGTGACAGCAATATGAGGCTCAAGCCCTTTCAAATGACGCATAATCAGGGTGCGATGCGCCCACGGGCATGCCAAAGAGACATAGAGATGATAACGTCCTGATTCTGCTTTAAAGCCCGCGCTCCCGCTGGACTCTGAATCACCATCAGGCGTTATCCAATGACGAAACCCTGCGTCTTCACGGATAAATCGGCCGCCGGATGATTGGGTGTCATACCACACATCGTGCCACACACCATCGATCAGTTTTCCCATACGTCCTCCTTTTTCTCTTTGCAGTATAAAAAGCCACAACGAGAAAGTCGGCCATTCAACTTGTTGGAGTTATTCGAAAAAGCTGTTCAAGTGGCTGATCGTCGCAGAATGAAAGGAGTACGAGGCCACCGAAAAATCATAAGCCATAGCACGCACCATAGTGACCTGTCAGACTGAAAACATGCCAGTTAGTAAAATTCCACTATATTAAATAGGTCCGATCTTAACTGAATAGGCGCCCAATGAAATGGATGTATAACCTTAAAGTGCGGCTTAAGCTCATGATCGCATTTGGTATTTTGGTGTTATTAACTGCATTAGTGACGCTGAACGCTGTCACAGGTGTGGATGAGCTGAATGATGATGTCTCGGCTGCCGATGATCTCAATCGAATTGTTAAATACATAAAAGAAGTGCGGATTACCGAAAAGAATTATATTTTACGTCGCGATAACAGCTACGTGGATGAAATCAAACAACTTACTGACACCATCAATCAGCAAGTAACCACCACAACCGCCAAAGTCAATGAGCAAGAAATCCTCACACTGCTTTCGCAAATCATGACTGAAAATAAAGCCTACCAAGCGGCGATGGATCAGTATGTGGCGCAGTTTGATAAGCTCGCGCAAGCGGAAACAGGGATGCGCGATCAGGCTCGGCGGGTTGAGCAAGCGCTGATAGACATTCGCCAAACACAAAAGGATCGCGTCAACCGTTATCTTGCCCAAGGGCGCGCGCCGGAAGTGGTCATCGATACTTTGAAAATTGCCGATGAAGCAAATCGCTTAATTAAATGGATGCTCGAATCTCGTCGCGCCGAGAAGAATTTTCTTCTTTCGAACGATACGCAGTTCATGGATGCCGTCAATAAAACCTTGGTCGACATGGACAAGTTGATCGATACCCTTCCGGATGAAATAGACAAGTCAGCCGTTCGACAAGGCATCGCGTCCTATCGCAACGCATTCCAAACCTACGTCAGCACATATCAACAAAGCCAAACAATTAACGACACCATGTTAACCAAAGCGAGAGCCGTGGAAGATCTCGCCGAGAAAGGCCGTGATATAGGCAAACAAGAGCTCTCTGAAAATGAGCAAAGTTTACTGGTTAGTAATGTCGTGCTAGCCGTCGCCGCAGTTGTAATCGGTATCGGTGTCTCTTGGCTGATGACTGCCATGATCGTGCCACCCTTACAGCGCGCAGTGGCAGCCAGCCAACAAATCGCCAATGGCGATTTAAGCGTCAACATTGCGACCGACAGGAAAGATGAAATTGGTGAGCTGCTCGGATCCATTTCCACCATGTCGACCCGTCTAAAAACCATGATTGGCGATTTGTCGGACAACATTACCCGCATCGCCAACTCGTCAGAGGAATTATCTTCGCTGACCAACGAAACCTCCCACGGCGTGAAGACGCAGAAACAGGACATTGAACAAGTGGCCGCAGCAGCAACACAAATGAGCGCCTCGGCACAAGAAGTGGCGCATAAAGCCGAGGCAACCTCGGACTCCGCCCATCAGGCGAACGATCAAGCGCAACGCGGTAACGCGTTAGTGAGCACCACAGTCGCCGGTATTTCGACCTTAGCGGAAGCCATTGGACAGTCCGAGTCGGTCATTAACACGGTGAAAGACGACAGTGAAAACATCGCGTCTATCTTGGATGTGATCAAAGGAATTTCGGATCAAACCAACTTACTCGCACTCAATGCCGCCATCGAAGCCGCCCGCGCGGGTGAGCAAGGTCGTGGCTTTGCGGTAGTGGCCGACGAAGTCCGTTCACTGGCACAGAAAACCCAAGAATCGACCGTCGAGATTGAAAAAATGATCGAGACCCTTAAAGCAGGTGCCGAATCCGCCGTGAGTGAAATGGTGAAAAGTAAGCAACAAGTCGAAGAAGTGGTCGAGCAAACCGAACAAGTTCGTGAAGCCCTTGAGTCTATTTCAGCAGAAATTAGCAATATCACGGAAATGAACACCCAAATCGCACAAGCCGTCAAAGAGCAAGGGCACGCGGCGGAAGATGTCAGCCAACGCATGAATACCATTCAAGATGTGGCCGACCAAACCTCGCAAGCCTCCGAGCAGACCTCGGTGGCCAGCCAAGACTTGGCATCCGTCGGCGAAGAGCTGCGTCGCCTCAGTACCGTGTTTAAATGGTAACCGAATTGCCACCCAGCCTGCTGGGTGGCATTTATCTCATTCTGCGCTTATGACGAAGGCTGCAGAGGCTGTGGTTGACGGTTCGGTAACCACAGCGAAATGACCGTGGTTACGGTGAGAAATCCAAACGACACCCAAAGGCATGCCGCCAGCCCCCACACTTGGAACACCCAACCGGATAACACAGTACCAATTAAGCGTCCCATGGCGTTTGCCATATAATAGAACCCCACATCCAGCGACACGCCGTCGCCTTTGGCGTAGCTGACAATCAAGTAAGAATGCAGTGAAGAGTTAATCGCAAAGATCGCTCCGAACACCATAAGCCCGACGATAATCACCCCTTGCGGATGCCACTGTTCGCCAATTGCGTAAGCAATGATGCCAGTTACCACCGCCAGTAAACATGACCAACCGAGCGCCGCCTTACTGCCCGGCGAATGGCCAGCTTGGCGCCCAGTGATTTTCGGCGCAATCCCTTGCACCATGCCGTAAGCGATCACCCAAAGGGCAAGAAAGCCGCCCACCGCACTGTGGCTCCAACCAAATGTGGTGCCAAGATAAATTGGCAACGCCACCACAAACCACACATCTCGCGCGCCGAAAAGGAACATCCGTGCCGCTGAGAGGATATTCACACTACGAGACTTAGAAAAAATTTCCGAAAACTTGGGCTTACTTTTGGCTTTTCCCAACTCCGCATTGAGCGACACCACACTGCCGATAAACACGAGGCTCAAGACGCCAGCCATCGCCGCCACCGCGTACTGAAAGCCAATCAGAGAAAGCAATGCGCCACCGACAAAAAAGCCCACACCTTTGAGTGCATTCTTCGAGCCGGTCAAGATCGCAATCCACTTAAACAGCGCCCCCTCTGCGTTGTCAGGCACCAAGGTTTTAATCGCGCTTTTGGCACTCATTTTATTCAGATCTTTCGCAATCCCAGACAAGGCTTGAGCTGTCATCACCCAGGGAATGGTGAGCCAAACGGCTGGCACCGCTAACATGGCGAGCGCCACAATTTGCATACCAAGGCCAATATTCATGGTGCGATTAAGGCCTAAACGCGCACCGAGCCATCCACCGATAAGGTTGGTGACCACGCCGAAGAATTCGTAAAACAAAAACAGCGAGGCGATTTCTAACGTGCCGTAGCCCAGCTCATAAAAATACAGCACCACCAGCATCCGCAGTGCACCGTCGGTGATGGTGAAATTCCAATAGTTAAAGGTGACCAGCATATACTGGCGCACGGATTGGCTTAATTGAGCAAACATAGTGGTCATCGATTCACATACAAAAAAGGGCGATGCGGTACGGGGCACGCATCGCTACCCTATAAAAAAGCGATTACTGATCAACGCGGCCGACGTTGCGCACCAACTCAGCGGTGCGCGTGGCATACCCCATTTCGTTGTCATACCACGCATAGATTTTGACCATACGCTTACCCACCACCATGGTGGATAAACCATCGACAATCGTGGAGCGCTGATCGCCACGGTAATCAATCGAGACTAAAGGACGCGCCTCAAAGCCAAGAATGCCGTTGAGCTCGCCATCCGCGGCCTCTTGCAACAGGGCGTTCACCTCATCAGCAGTGGTATCGGTTTCCACGTCAAAGATCACATCCGTTAGCGACGCATTGGCGAGTGGCACACGCACCGCATGGCCATTAATCTTACCTTTTAGATCCGGGAAAATTTCCACGATGGCTGTCGCCGATCCTGTGGTGGTCGGGATCAAGCTCATGCCGCACGCGCGGGCACGACGTAAGTCTTTATGCGGCGCATCTAAAATCGTTTGAGTATTGGTTAAATCATGAATGGTGGTGAAGGTCGACTGCGCAATTCCCAGTTTTTCATGGATCACTTTCACAATCGGAGCCAAGCAGTTCGTGGTACACGACGCTGCGGTAACGATTCGATGTTTACTCGGATCAAATATCGCGTCATTCACTCCCACCACAATATTCGCCACTCGCTCATCTTTGACTGGCGCAGAGACAACCACACGCTTTACGCCTTGGTCCAAGTATTTTTGCAGCAAATCCGCGTCACGGTGTTTTCCCGTTGCCTCAATCACCACATCGCAGCCTGACCAATCGACTGCATCAATCGCTTTTTCTTGGCTTGTCGTCAGTGAGTGACCGTTAATCTGCACGCGGTTTCCTTCTGCACTCACCGCGTGATGCCAACGCCCTTGTACCGAATCAAACTCCAGCAAATGCGCCAGTGTTTCCGTATCTCCCGCCACATCATTAATGTGGACAAATTCGAGCTCTGGCCAGTCAAACGCAGCCCGCAGTGCCAAACGGCCGATACGGCCAAACCCATTGATCCCGATTTTAATTGTCATTGCTTTCTCCCTTACACGCAGCAGGTGGGGCGAGACGCCATCTTGGCAAGCCGCGTGAGATCTTCTTGATAAGTGTCTTTTAGGCAGTTGGAGTCCACCAGCCCTTGAATTTGTTTGCGCATCCAGCCGGGTAAATCGGCAGCTAAACGATAAAACACCCACTGCCCTTGGCGCGTATCAACCAACACCCCGCTGGCACGCAATTGCGCCAAGTGGCGTGAAATCTTTGGCTGCGAGGTATCTAGCGCTTCAGTCAGTTCGCACACACATAACTGCCCTTCACGGGCAATAAGCAGTAAACACCGCACACGTGTTTCATCGGCCAATAATTTGAAAAACTGATGAGGCAACATAGGCTCTCTCACTACACTTCATTAACTGTATATATGCATATGCGTATATTATAAAATCTAAGCATGCACGCAACCCTGACAGACAGGAGTTCATAAAAGCTTCATGTTAAATCGTATAGCGTCGCTTCATCCTTAGCGCGACATTCACCAATGCAATCAACACGAGCACGTGATAGGTATAACGCTAGACAAGCACTGACGCTTAATATTGATGAACGAACTCGACTAAAGCATGCAGCTGAAGCTTCTTAGCTTTGAGACAAAGCTAGGCAGTTTTTGCCGTTGCAAACAGGCTAAAAAGTCATCTGAAGTCATGGGAGGGTTTTTCAGGGCGCGTTTTTGTTGCTGAGCAGCTCTCACGCAAGCACTGCTGTCTAGCTCAAACATATCACAGAGAAACTCATCAGGATGGATTACCGATAGGCCAAGCGGATCGAGTAATTTTGAAGGGAAGTCTTTGAGATTAAAGGTGATGATAGACTCCGCTTGACCTTTGATAGCAGCGGCAACGACATGTCTATCATCTACATCAGGTAACGTTAACCCGTCTATTAATGGCTCATATCCTTCAATCAAGCAGTCAGGAACATGCGCATTCATCAACTGTTTGGTTCTCTCTAATCGCTCTGGGTCGATATCTGGATTATTTTTGAGAAGATTTCTGATCCATTCATCATGTATTTGTTCTGTCCATCGTGCTCTAAATAACCCCGTGTTGGACAAATACATTAGATAGCTGCGAAGTGGCGCGGGGTACATAACACATGCGTCTAAAATTACTGTATAGGATGTCATCAATACCCCATATCCATTTCTTGATCTAATGCTGATAGTTCAGCAAGTGCTGCTAGCCGTTTCTCTTCTAAGCGATTCTTATACGCCATCAAATCGGCATAGGCCACCTTCCTACGGTTACCTTTACGACTATATGGGATCTCATTAGCATCAAGCAGTTTGATAAATGTCGGACGAGACATATTGAGCATATCAGCCCCTTCTTGCGTGGTAAGCTCAGCATGGATAGGGGTAATACTCACTGAGTTACCATGGCCTAATTGCGTCAGCACCTCAATCATCATGTTTAGTGCACTTGATGGAATAGTGACTTCATGACTCTGACCAGACTTATCGACGACATGAATTTTTTGCGCTTCACCATTGGTTTCTATAACGGCTGATAACGCTTGGCTACTAAGCTTAGCCAGTGTGATTTCTTCGGCACTTGGCAGTGTTTTCATATTCATCGTATTTTTCTCAGCTTTGATTTCAGGCTGTATAAGCCTATGCACTGTTCAGTATCTGAAATATTCGAAAATATGTCAACATTCGAAATTTTCGAAAGCCATTTAAACGCTCATTGCCGATTGAGTCGAACACGAAACATAAAGGCACCGGGTTTCTAAAAAGCCCTTTACATCCGTAAGAAATGCTGTAGTGTGACCAAAGCTCTAGATACGGAGCATCAAAAGACATCAAGTCAAAGTCGAGACAGACCACGCTATTTCCCGCATAGACTCTCTGCAGTAATCCACTTTCGCTTTTTTCCTAGATTGATAACCCGTTAAACGCCCTTTTGCTATCTCTCATTGGTGGGTATAACTGTATTAATGGTGATCGTTCACGCCAAAGAAACCGACGCATCTGCGTGGCCCATGATGGATAACCACTGAGGGGCAGAGCAATAATCATTTAACTCATGGAGATAAAATATGGCCGCGACTAACGGCAGACTGCGTCACTGGTATCATTTACGCCGTGCGCAAACACAAACGAAAACCGCTAACAACACAACCAAAACAGTAAGGAACGCCATTGATAGTTAACTTTTCACTCCCTAATCTTGCCAACTGGCAGGTCGCGATTCATCAATTTAATGGGGATATTATCCTCAAGCACTTGCTCCATCGCCTACCAACATTATCCCAACCGACGCTACAGTTTGATCCCAGTACCGAGCTTGGCGCCATTTTTAGCCAAGGTGAATGCTTGGGTGAATTCTCTCTTGCGCACTAACGCTTAGACAATATCGCGCGTTTCCATAACCTACAGAGATAGAGGCCGCCTTTCCGTTCATTGAACGAAGCTGGTAAAGTGTCTTGCTATTAACAAAACAACAAAGGCAGCCTCACACGTGAAAATCATTTCCTTGAATATTCTTGATGGTTTTTAGTCATTTAAAAACAAACACTTAAACATTATTCAGTCCTTCCATGGCGACAAAGTGGCGACAGTCTCAAAGCCCATACACTTCCCTGATCGCTTCGTGGGCCTTCTCAAGTTTATGAACCGCTGCAGCGATGCGCTTCCTCGTCACCCCTGTTTTAACTTCCGCCAGTTCATAGTAAATCCATTGATGACCCGCAACCTGACAGCTTCTCGTGTTGTCTCAGGCAAGTCACGCTGTGAGTAAATACTCATGAGCACATCTAACTGGGGTGGTTTAATGATTTGTCTCAGCATATTATTTTATGAGTAGTCTAGAATACCCATAAATTTATGGCTTATATTCACCAAGGTTCAATAGCAAGCGGCTGAATCCAGCGATTTCGTGGCTTGAAAACTCTTCAATGTCACAGTTCACACCCCACCAAATCCCGTGATCTAAATTGAAATTATGATCTTTTCATCAAACCACCACAAAACAAATAATATCAATCACTTACACACCACCACTTCAACCTAATGAGATCATCAGGTGATCATTGAGATCGTGACGAAATCTATTCCCGTCCCTTTTATTTCAATTACTTACCTGTGCACACATGGCTCTTCACCGGATGTAGTGGGAAGTGTTTCTTTTCAAGTTTTCCGATTAATTGGACAATAAGGAAACACTCTGCACTTGAGCCCTGAATCAGATGAAAGATACAGCACTCTATCAAGCGATCCTTGGACTGATTCCGCCATGGACTGTCGACTCTGTCCAGGTGGATAAAAAGAGCCAACGTATTACCGTGACCATCATGTACGAAAGTCCTTCAGGCGTTGCTTGTCCAACATGTTCGAAAGCGGTAAGAAAGCATGACTCTCGAAAGCGGATATGGCGTCATTTGGATACATGCCAGTACGAAACATATCTTGAGGCCCAAGTCCCACGTGCTGACTGTCCAAAGCACGGGGTTCAGACCGTTTCTGTTCCTTGGGCATCTCCTGGAAGTCGCTATACCGAACTCTTCGAGACAAAGATTATTGAAACACTTCAGTTCACTTCTCTTCACTCTGTATCTAAAGCCTTTCGACTGAGTTGGGGAGCCATTGATCGGATAATGAAAAGGGCTGTTTCACGAGGGCTCGCCCGGAGAAATTTAGATAAGGTAGAAGCTTTGTTGGTAGACGAAACTGCCTTTTGCCGAGGGCATGATTATGTCACTGTGATGTCGAGCCGAACGGGCCAAGTTCTCGCTGTTGCCGACGGTAAAAGTGAACAAAGCTTAGCAAACTGCTATCGAGTGCTGCCTAACATCGCTAAACAACAGGTCCGCTCAGTCTCGATGGATATGAGCCAAGCTTTTATGAATGCAACCGAGTCCTTCTTTGGCTCACGATCTAAACGCCTGATTGCAGTTGATCATTTCCACGTAGCAAAAGTGCTCACCAAAGCTGTTGACGATGTTCGCAAGCAAGAGGTTAACCGTCTACCGCCATACCTTAAACGAGAGTGCTACAGAACGCGTTATGGCTGGCTCAAAAGAAATAGAAACCTCACAGGTCGCCTGAGGGAGCGTATAAACAGATTGGCCAAGCTCATGATAGATACAAGCCTTAGCTGGTTGCTCAAAGAGCAAGCAAGACTGATCTGGTACGGAGGTTCGATCAGAAGCGCAAGGAATCAATGGCTAGAGTGGCTTACTTTAGTTAAAGCAAGTGGAATTAAACCATTGATGGCAGCAGCGGCGACAGTGAAAAAGCACTTACCAGCAATCCTTAATGCAATGCGGCTTAAGGCATCGAATGGCTTGGCGGAGGCTATAAATGCCAAAATCCAATACATGAAGCTTAGAGCTAAAGGCTTTAGAAACAAACAAAGGCTCAAGACAGCGATACTGTTCTATTTTGGGGGACTTGATATGACTTTCCACCACGAACGATGAAGAGCCATATAAACACAGTAATTTTAATCATATCAACAAATAAGCCTTTTTTACACGCCGTAATGCAGTGTTTATCACACACGTTTCTTATGGTTTGGGCCAAAACCTACAGGAACCAAGATCACAAATATGTGACCAGGCTCGTATCAGCCTTTGTACTACTCTTAAATGGCATATTTGGTGCAGTAATAAATCAGATTTGACGTGTAGATTTGATACCAATGCCTAAAAAACCTAACAAACCCGACCCTATCGTGCTGTTTTTAGTCACGATTCGGGTGCAGAAAAAGATGACGCAGAATGCCGTTGCGAACCAGTGCCATGGCATTTCGCTCAGCACTTTGCGACGGATTGAGCAAGGCAAGACGGATATGACCCTTTCTCAATACCGGGCCTTATGTGAGTTGTACGGGCTGACGTCGCTGGATGTGTCGCTGGGCGAAATGCGGCATCGGCACACGTCGGCGGGGGATATTGCGGCCACCGCCCGGCTGCTGCCAAAGCGGGTTCGGGAAAGCTTTGTCGATTTGATAGTGACGGTGGCCGAGGAGTTGCAAAGTAGGGATGCCGGATAGCCCGGCAAAGCTGTCAAACGGGGCATATCGTGTCAAATCGTTCTATATTGTGCCTATCTGGAGCTGTGAATATTGTCTGATTTTTACAACTCATGTATAGTTTGCGTCCCTCAATACGGTATATTGTACTTTACTTTTATTATGGTTTTTCAGACGACAAGGAGGCTGTATGAGTATGAACCTTGCAGCAAAAGCTAACGCCGCAATGAGAAGTGGTAAAAAGCTGTCTTCCTATGATCTGCCTACTGAAGTGAAACGAAAGATTGCTGCTCGCCGCTACTCACAAGAAGAAATCAACAGCAAATATGCAGAATACCGTGCTGCTAAGGCTGCTGGTTAACCATGTGGGCACACAATACTTATGGTGATATGGTAGAGGGAGATGGGGACTTTGTTGGTTTTGTAGCCTACTCCCTCTACAAAGAGCAAAAGGTCAAATGGATCAAAGCTCATAAGGCAAAAACCGGTAAGTTCCCGACCTCAGATGAAATTCATGATTTTTTCACTCATTACCAATCCTCACCGGACTGCGTCGCTAAATATCGTGAAGATGCGGAACGTATGCTCAATGACTATTTCGATTTCTGCTTTTCTGAAGAGCTAAACGTTTACAAAGAGACGGTGAAAGAAGAGGCTATAGTTCAACGAGTTCACAAACCATTTAAAGTCTCAGTCTGGGAGAACTTGGCGGCTGGGCTTATTGCTTCTTTCATAACAATAGTTCTATCCATGACTTTTTGGCTCTATTCGGAAATGAAATTTTCAGAACGAAGAGAAGAGCTTCTGAAGTCAGCACCTATTGCTGAAGAGCTTAAACAGCTGATAAACGAATAAATTTTAGTCATGAAGCCCGACACTGCCGGGCTCTTTTATACTTCACCCCCAAACCGGGCTGTTCAGGATCAGGCTTTGCTGTCGGGCCAGTTTCATGAGCGCCTTGTTCACTTCGTCGATTTCTTCCTGCTGCCGGCTCACCAACCGGTGCAGCGCCTGCAAATCGTATTCGCTGATCACCTTCATCCCCACTTGCTCGGCCAGTGCTTGCAGTTCCGCCACCGGGGCTGCTTTGTATTTCCGGGCTTCTTCAATGTCGTGCTTGAGTTTGACGTTCGCCAGCGCGATCGACACTTCATCCCCTTCCGGCCAGCACGGGTTGCTAAAAACCTGGCTGTAGTGAATGCGGATTTCCTGCGTGGTAACGCCGCGCAGTTCGGCCAGTTCGAACATCAGTTCGGTGAGTTTTACCCGGCGGTTGGGTTGTGGTGCGGAAAGAGTGAGTTGCTTGGGTGTTGGGGCGGTTTGGTTGGTCCAGTGTTGCCAGAGTACGTCGTCACATTCGTTTTGATACTGGATGACTTTATCGCGGATGGAGGATTTGACCTTGTTGGGCGATATGGTTTGTAGCCAGCCGAACAGCTTGCGGAGCGGTAAGCAAACCGCCTCTTGGTTTCCGCCAACTGAAGGGATCACCATTTTGGTGATACCCCATCTTTCGGGGTTCGATGCGAGTTTTCTTTTCTCTTTTCTTGAAGATGACTTTGCCTTCGCGTTCCCAGTCTCGAAGGAGGCGTTTGGACATGCCGGAGTAACGTGAATACTCCTCCAATGTCATAAAGGGTGCGTTCACGACTATTTGAAATGAGAGCATGGTGTTATCCTTACTAGTTGGTTTTGAGTTCCGATTTGTTCCGGTGTACGGCATCCTGTGCCGAAAACCGAACTTGACAACAATGGCAGATCGAAAATGACAACACTACAAGCTGAAATCCCGGCTTTTGATTATGTTTCCGGGAAGGAATTCACAGAAAAGCTTCGAGAAATAACCGGAGCTTCGACTAATTACATGCTGGCTGACAAGTTTGGAATCCCAAGCTCAACCATTCAGACTTGGCACAGCCATGATCGGACCGCTTTTGAGTTAATTGTCAGAACGCATTTAGCAACCGGTGCGTCGGTTCGCTATATGGCACTGGGTGAAGGAGAACCTTTTGAAGGTAAAGTCGACCCAGTTGAAGGGCTACAAACTCACCGCTTGGTTGACGGGGCATTGGTTGAGGCAGGAAGAATTTCGCTAGACTTAAGCACGCTGGACCGATTTGGCTTGAAACCATCGATCACCAAAGTCATTGAAGATGATGCCGCGATTTATTACGTAAACACAGAATCCACCAATCCGACTTCAGGCAAGTACCTGATCGATATTGACGGCCAGCTGTCAATCAACTTCATCCTGCGTTAAAGTGCTTGGCCGCGTGGCCATGACGATGAGTAAGGAATAATTCCTCACAGCTCACACATATGCACCACGTTTGATGCGTATGGAGCAACTAACACAAGATTCTAGCTAGAATTTGACTTCATAAATAAGCACGGAGGCAATATGGAATTAGATGATCAAATTATCTGTACATACCTGTCACAGAGGATGCGACTGTCGATTCAGACTATCGTGAAACCAAAGGTTATCCTGGATGACACAGATCAGCCTATTCATATTCAAGGTTGGTGTGCAAACAATGGCTCCCCCCCGAACCCTGCGTTTCGATCATGTATTGGAAATGCATAGCACTCAGAATGAAGCCGAAGCCTACTTCGAACTCGCAAAAAGAAAATTAGAACAAGAAGGCTTCGAGTTCGAGACTAAACGCTCTCCAGGTGCAAGCAGGTACTCAAGCCCTGAAACTATAGACATTTGTTTCACTGGCTTCAAAAAGGCAGATAAAGATCAACTCATCACGTTTGATAAGGAAAATGGTATGTATGTTCGAGGGGAAGTCACCAAGCATCTGGATATTCTTTGTTATGGCTATAACGCTGGTCCCAAAAAACTCGAAAAGGCCCTATCGCAAGGCGCCATGATTCTTAATAAAGAACAACTGGAAACGTTGATTGAAACTGGTGAAGTTCCCGAGGATGTTTAAACAGCCTTTATGACTGTACGTAAATTAGAAGTCGGCAGCCATAGGCCTTGGCTCTGCAAGTGCTAAGTGCCTGTTTTCACTCACAGTAGCATGACGAATAAAAATGAGATATTAACTCATGGAAGAATACCCGATTTTAGACATTTCAGATCAGAGTGTTGATGATTTCGAATCGATGGGCACGAAGTCCAAGTTTTGGTATACGGACTCTAATGATGGTCAAGAGTACATCTTTAAGTCTATTCATACCCTCGATAAACGTGGTAACCCAACCGTACGTCATGGCGAGAACTGGTCTGAGAAAGTTGCTTGCGAGCTTGCTGAACTGTTAGGAATCCCTCATGCCCATTACGACTTAGCATTCAATTCAGGCCAGCATGGCACCCGAAGTCCAAACTTCATCCAAACAGGTGAAAATATGGTGTTTGGCAACCAGTTACTAGAAAAGGTTGCTACGACTTTGGCAACACCATTAGGTAAAGGTGAGCGAGCACAACGGATTGAGTTCATTACGACTATTCTTGAGCGAATCATTGTTAATCCGCCAAAGGGCTGGCAGCCCACAGCCTGCATCAATAATGCATTTGATGTTTTTTTAGGCTACCTGATGCTGGATACATTGATCTCAAACCAAGATCGCCACAGTCAAAACTGGGCAATGATCGAAGCCCTTGATGGCACAACATATTTAGCGCCAAGTTTTGATCACGGTGCTAGTCTCGGCCGTAATGAGCGAGATGAGGTCAGAATTGAGCGATTAACGTCCAAAGACTCAGGGCGCCAAATTCCGCAATATGTAACCAAGTGCAAGTCACACTTTTACTTCCATGATAAACGAAGAAAAACTTTAGAGGCATTCTTGGTTTTTAGTGCCAATAGCCCTGATGCCGCGCTAGAATGGCTAGAGAGGTTAGAATCCATCGACAACAGTCAAATCATTGAGGTTGTTACTGCGGTTCCCTCAGAAATTATGACTGACGTAGCAAAGATTTTTTGTTACTCGATAATTATTGCGAACAAGGCACGTTTGTTAAGCAATAAAGAATTAATCGAAAGATTTAAAAGTTTAGTTAAAAAGAGAGCAACGCAATGAAAAGCGTATTTGTAATTTGGAAAGACTTGGACGATGGTATGTGGCACCCAGTAGCCAAACTCACTCGTACGGATACTTTTTATCGTTTAAATTACACCAAAGGCGCTTCTCATCCAAACTTTATAGCTTTCCCTCGTATGGAGGATAAAACTAAAGCCTATTTATCGACAGGTCTTTTCTCATTCTTCAAAAACAGGATCATCCCAACAAACCGGCCTGAATTTAGAATGATGCTGGAATGGTCTGATATTGACTTTGAACTTTATGATGAGCTCGACTTATTAGGCGTTTCAGGTGGCGCACGAAAAACTGATCAGTTTCGTATTATTTCGCAACCGGAGATTACAAAGTCTGGTGAGTATAAAATCAGATTCTTTTCCAGTGGAATTAGCCATTTAGATAAAGAAGCTATTGATCGAATTTCAAAGTTGCGGCCTAAAGAATTGTTAGACTTAGAGTTTGAGGATTCAAACCCATATGACAGTAATGCTGTTATGGTAATGACTTCCGATAACGAGAAAGTGAAAGTTGGATATTTACCTAAATATTTTAATTGTGACATTCGTTCATTATTAAGCAACCCTCACTTGAACGAATACAGAATTAATGTTGTTAAGGTTAATAAAGATGCGCCTGCTCAGTTTAGATTGCTTTGTGAATTCACAGCCAAATGGCCAGATAACTTTATTCCATTGGTCTCTAAAGATTATTCAAACTTTACTGAGTCGGAACAACTTCGCGTCGTATAAATGTCAGTTCGAAACCTTAAAGACGGCAGCAAAAAGCCTTGGCTCTGCGAGTGTTACCCGCAGGGCCGAAAAGGGAAACGTATTCGCAAGCGCTTTGCCACCAAAGGCGAAGCGGTCACGTTTGAGCGTTACACTATGCAAGCGGTGGACGACAAACCCTGGCTGGGTGACAAGCCAGATCACCGCCGACTGTCGGACCTGATTGAGCTTTGGTATCAACTGCACGGAAAGAACCTCAAATCCGGCGACCATTCCCTGCGCCGGTTGCTGATGATTAGCGAGGAACAGGGCAACCCTGTCGCCAGTACCTTCACCGCGCGGGACTTTGTGCATTATCGCGCCAACCGCAGAACCAAGGGCCGGGGTGAAACCCGCAACGGCACTGAGCTTTCGGCATCGTCCCACAATAAAGATCAGTTGTGGCTGCAATCCGTGTTCAATTACCTGATTGATATTGGTGAGTGGAAGCAGCCCAACCCGATGCATTCGGTGAAGAAAATCAAGCTCAGTGAGAACGAGCTGACCTATCTGACCGACGAACAAATCCTCCACCTGTTTGATGTGATTCAGGCTAGCCCGGTTGCCGACCAGCTATGCAAAATTATTCAAATCTGCCTGGCGACTGGCGCCCGCATTATGGAAGCTGTTAACCTACGGGGTTCACAGTTATCGCAGTACAAAATTACGTACGTGCAAACCAAGGGGAAACGCAACCGCACGGTGCCGATTTCAAAATCACTGTATGACGACCTTTATCAACCGATGTCAGATCGACTGTTCACCGTTGGCTATGGTGTGGTGCATAAGTGGATTGACCGTACATTGCCGGATTTACCCAAGGGACAAACCACCCATGTGCTTCGCCACACGTTCGCCAGTCACTTTATGATGAATGGCGGCAACATCCTGGCACTGAAAGAAGCACTAGGGCATACGGACATTAAGCAGACAATGGTGTATGCGCACTTCTCGCCGGATCACCTGGTTGAAGTGGTCGAATTGAACCCGCTCAGCCAGCTAAAAGTGCTCAAAAATGATGGCGGCAAGTGGCGACAAAATGGCGACAGCCATCGCCAAACACCGTTAAATATCGTCGCACATCGTAACTGACGATATTGAAGAACCCAGTAAAACAGCGCCATACGGCGGTATACAAGAGTTTAAAAG